>REAV01000146.1 GCA_004294465.1 Sphingobacteriia bacterium
TTCTCTTTTATCTCTTCTCTTTTATCTCTTCTCTTTTATCTCTTCTCTTTTATCTCTTCTCTTTTATCTCTTCTCTTTTATCTCTTCTCTTTTATCTCTAATCTCTTCTCTCCTGCCTCTCTATTTATACCTGAAAATGATCCTTCCTCTACTCAAATCATATGGACTCATTTCTACTCCCACTTTATCTCCAGGCAAAATACGGATATAGTGCATCCTCATTTTACCTGAAATAGTAGCCAATATTTCATGACCATTTTCTAACTTCACTCTGAACATAGCATTACTCAATGCTTCCAGAATTACTCCATCTTGTTTAATCAGCGGTTGTTTCGACATACTATTTTTGGGGCTGCAAAGATATTAAAATACAACCGAAATATGAAAAATTAGTGGAAAAAACTCCTTAAAATGTGGAAAAATATATTAAAAACAGGAAAAAAAGGCTGATTTAGGAGCGAACCCTTTTGAAAATGCATCACATATTATAAATTTATCGAATATGTACGACCCTTCAAAGGAGCTAAAGAAGGGTAAAAGTAAAAAAGCCTGTATATAATTATAAGCTTTTTTTATAGACCAATAAATTAATAAGCTACATAGGATCCCTGGTAAGGAAAATTTTAGTCATATCATGGTATTGATTCTGTAACTGGTGTACAAAATGAACATCAGGATGATGGCGCTTATCTTCTCTGTACCACATTTCGATAGAGGAAAAATCTCCTGCTTTTGGTGTAACAATCCGAAAAGAACCTTTTGAATATTTCACAGAACCATCTTCATTAGACTGTTTCGTGAATCGTAGATTAAGTAGGGCCTCTTCATTTAATGTAATGGGATATAAATGATCGATAGAAAACCAAAATTCCTGTACTTCAGTTTTTAAACAAACCTGCTTCTCATCTCCGTTTAAACGGGTCACTTCTCCTTCCCACATTTTACCTTCATACTCTCCCATCATGTAATCGCCAATTTGGATGTTGCTAAATTTAATCATAGAAAAGATGTTGAATATTTTTAAATTAATTGAGATATTAAGGTAATCATTTTTATTGAAAAACCAATATCTCATATCTCATATCTCATATCTCTTATCTCTTATCTCTTATCTCTTATCTCTTATCTCACTCAGCCCAACTCATTGTATAACCTTTGTTCTCAATCATCAAAGCTTCTTCTGTTAATTGTAAGGGATGAAAAGTATCCACCATTACCGCTAATTCCAAGGTTTCCTTTTTCCCGATACTTTTTTCTACTGCTCCAGGATGAGGGCCATGAGGTATGCCAGCAGGATGTAATGTAATCATCCCTTGGGTAACATTTTTTCTACTCATGAAATCTCCAGCAACATAATACAAGACTTCATCACTGTCTATATTACTATGATTATATGGTGCAGGTATGGCATTAGGATGATAATCATACAAACGAGGGCAAAAACTGCAGACTACAAAATTGTGTGCATCAAAAGTTTGATGAACTGGAGGTGGCTGATGAACCCTTCCGGTAATTGGTTCGAAATCGTGAATACTGAATGCATATGGATAACAACATCCATCCCATCCTATAACATCAAAAGGGTGTGTTCCATAATGCAAACCATACATCACCCCTTTCTTTTTTGTTTGAATTAAAAAATCACCTTTTTCATCAAAGGTTTGCAAATTTTGTGGGCCGCGAATATCTCTTTCGCAAAATGGAGCATGTTCCAGTAATTGTCCGTTATTACTTGTATATCTCTTGGGATACCTAATAGGACTAAAACTCTCTACTATAAATAATCGATTGATGGGAGTATCAAAATGAATTTGGTAAATGGTTCCTCTTGGAATTACTAAATAGTCTCCATAGCCAAAAACCAATTCCCCATATTGAGTTAATAGTTTTCCGCTTCCTTCATGAATGAAAATGAGTTCGTCTGCATCGGCATTCTTATAAAAATAGTCTGTGGTACTTTTTTGAGGTGCTGCTAATACAATATGACAATCATTGTTAACTAAAACAGGTTTCCTGCTTTTTAAATAATCTGCTTCCGGTGCAATTTGAAATCCCTCGAAACACCGATGCTTCAACATTTTCTCCTCTGCCACTTTAGGCATTACTGAAAAGGGCTCATCGGTATGAATGATTTGCGTTGGCGGATGATTGTGATACAACAAACTATAATCATTGCTGAAACCCTCTGTTGAAAAAAGTTGTTCTGAATACAAAGTTCCATCGGGTTTTCTAAACTGTGTATGACGCTTATGTGGAATAGTACCTAAAGAATAATAATGGGGCATTTGGAATAATTATAAATTAAGAGATAAGAGTTATGAGATACAAGGTTATTGTTTTTAAAAAAATCGTAAAGTGAAATTAAAACATAACTGTTAATAATTTAAAATTAATGAAGTTGGAGTCATTTAAGAAATAATGTATCTTTTGCAATCAAAACCATATTATGGCAAAATCAGTAAACCGAAGAGATTGGTTAAAATACAGTTCATTGGCCACTTTGGGATTAGGCTTCAGGCTTCCTGTAATGGGGAATGAAGAAGGTATTCTTAAATCCTATGGAGCCGAAAAAGGATTGGTGAATTTAAGCTCCAATGAAAACCCTTATGGCATTTCTCCAAAAGCCAAAGAAGCCATACTTCAATTAATTGGCGAGTCTCATAGATATCAATACAATATTGCTTCTTTGCAATCTTTTAAAAAGGAATTAGCCAAAAAATACGGAGTAGAAGAAAATCAAGTATTGTTAACTCCAGGTTCAGGAGAAGCATTGGGATTGTTACCTAGGGTATACAATAAAGGAAATTTAGTTACAGCTTATCCAACATTTGGAATATTGCCTACTGCTGCCAAAAAAATAGGTACAAAAGTGATTGAAGTACCACTCAATGCTGAAAAAGCTCATGATTTGAATGCAATGCAAAAAGCAATTACCAATGAAACTTCGCTGGTATATATCTGCAATCCTGCAAATCCATCCAGCACAATTGTGTCGCCATCTTCTTTAAAAAGTTTTTGCATTGAAGCTTCTAAGAATGCTGTGGTTGCAGTAGACGAAGCATATATAGATTATTTAGATGCCCCAGATAATGAATCGATGATCGGTTTAATTGAAAAGCATCCAAATGTAATGGTCATTGGTACTTTTTCAAAGATTCATGCAATGGCAGGTTTGAGAATAGGATTTGTAATTGCAAGTGCTGCGCATATCAAGACCATGAGTGATAATTATTTTGTTCGAACTCAGTTTGCCATGAGCGTTTTATCTATGACAGCTGCGCAGGCGAGTTTAAACGATTCAGAACATCATAAAATTAGCAAACAAAAAAATGAAGTAGCCAGAAAATACGGGTATGAAGAACTGAAAAAATTGAATATCCAGTGCATTCCATCATATACTAACTTTTTGTTTTTTCCATTAGGAAAATATCCTGGCAATTTTGCAGAAGATATGTTAAAGCAAAATATTTTTTTAAGATCTGATACTTATGCTGGAGAAAAATGGGCAAGAGCCAGTGTGGGTACATTAGACGAAATGAAACAGTTTATTTCAATCATGAAAAAAGATTGGAAATCATAAAAAAAGCCCCGCAAATTTTGTGGGGCTTTTTTATAAATATGTTCAATTACATGCCTGGGAAATAAGGCCTTCCAACGATTTCCCTGAATTGCCAAGGCACTCCTACTAATATGAGTAATAAAGCAATCATAAAATAAACAAGTGCTTTTTTGTATTTGATTTCATCAGATACTTGTTTTTTAGACATCCCATAACCCAACGTAATAAAAATAATTGCCAATATCATTGTCGTTGGATGTTCTACCCAATAAAAGCGATAAAACTTATCTTTCATTACA
>REAV01000147.1 GCA_004294465.1 Sphingobacteriia bacterium
ATGGTTGATTCAGCAAAGTAAAGAGCTGAAAGCCTTTGGTGTACCAGTTTTACATTACTACACATTGGGCAAACCCAAAGTTATTTGGAATGTGGTGAAAGCTATTGTTTAAAGCCTATATAGGTTTGTGACCTCCAATTTTCAGTACATAAGTTCACTATTCAAATATCAAAATGGCGAAAAAAGAATTTAAAAATTTGATATCGGAAAATGTGATATCAAGTTGGGGTGGGAGAAGAAATTTACCAAGAGAAATTCATTTTTTACTAACCATGCAAGTATCCTAAATGCTTATACCAAGTATTATTAGTTAGTTTTCTAAGCGTTTCTTTGTCAACTTTCATAATTGAGATCATTGCTATACAAGCCGATTTTAAAGGGATAAGTTCAAATTTTGCAATCTGAAAAACTACTTCTGGATCTATCCCCCTATAATCATGCGCAATTCGGTTTCTTAACCCTCCTATTTGATCCCAAGCAATAAAGGAAATCTCTTCCTTCAGAGAATCATCTAATTTAATCGTCTCTTCACCTATGGCTAACATTAAATGACAAACTGCATTGTAATTCATTTGATCATCTGCTGTATAAAATGACTCTTTAGTATCAAAATCACTAGTATATAGTAGAATTTTCTCTATACTCTCAAGTACAGTTAATAGGTGTAATATATTTTTATCAGAATACAAGTATGCCTTCTTTTTTAATGGCCGATTCAATTATAGGTTCTACATGGTTTTTAGAAACCAATTCAACCTTTTTGCTTTGTACCAATTGGCTGATGAACTGTTCTAAATTTTGCAGCCGCATTAATGGCATTGTTCTTCCTGAAGTAACACTATATAATAAATCGATATCACTTTCAGCCTGTTGTGTATTTCGAGCATAACTTCCAAATAATACCAAACTCTCCACTCCAAACCTTTCTTTTAAGTAGGCTTGATTTTGTTGCAATTTTTGTATGATTGAGTCTGCTAAAAGCATTGTGGAAACTATTTTTTCTTATGTCAAAAGTACTATTTAAAATAATACTCACAACCTCCCATCGTACAACCCATCCTCCAGTACCCCTTTTGCATCGTAAATGAGGGCCCCGGCGCTTTTATAGTCGGCAAATTTGATTTGTTGAAATACTTCATGTGCCAATGCTAGAATAATGGCATCGTAATGAGCAGCCGGCTGATCAATCAACTGAATCTGGTATTCGGCCTGCACTTTTGCCTTGTCTACCAAGGAATCGTAGACACTTACTTCCAACCCAGCTTCTAGCAACGTTTTATAAATATCGATCACTTTTGTATTACGTGTATCGGCACAGTTCTCTTTGAAAGCAAAACCGAGAATTAATACTTTTTTATATTGGATATTGCCTGCGTATTTTTTGGCGAGCAAGGCGATTATTTTCTCTGCTACAAATAAACCCATTCGTTCGTTAACTTGTCTGCCACTTAAAATTACCTGTGGTGTATAACCCACTTGAATAGCTTTATAGGCTAAATAATGAGGATCTACCCCTATGCAATGACCGCCTACTAGTCCGGGTTTGAAGGGAAGAAAATTCCACTTCGTAGCAGCTGCATTTAATACTTCTTGCGTATCTATATTCAATCGATCAAAAATTACTGCCAGCTCGTTCATGAAAGAAATATTTACATCGCGTTGCGCATTCTCGATGGCTTTGGCTGCCTCAGCAACTTTGATAGATGGCGCCAAATATGTACCAGCTGTTATTACTGAAGCATAGAGTGCATTGATCTGCTCCGCTACTATTACGTTTGAGCCCGATGTGATTTTGAGAATACTCGTAATCGGGCGTGTTTTATCTCCCGGATTAATCCGCTCTGGTGAATAGCCCACAAAAAAGTCTTGATTGAAAACAAGCCCGCTACTTTTTTCAAGCTCGGGTACACATTCTTCTTCGGTACATCCTGGATATACAGTGGACTCATAAATGACTGTATCGCCCTTTTTTAAAATACTTCCAATTTGTTGGGAAGCTTTAAGCAGAAAACTTAAATCGGGTTGAAAATTTTTATCTACAGGAGTTGGAACCGTTTCAATGAAAATGGTGCAGTGTTTGAGTTGGGAGAGCTCATAGGTGAATGCAAGATTCGGCGATTGATTGATTGCAGACGCCTCCACTTCATGAGTTGAATCAATCCCTTTATTTAAATCAGCTATCCGCTGCCAATTGATGTCGTACCCAATTACTCGGTACTTTTCTGCAAAAGCTAGGGCCAGTGGTAATCCCACATAGCCTAACCCAATAATACCAATCTGCTGATTGAACATGGTTGCAAAATACGGTAGAATCGTTAACTTTAAACTAATGACAATCAATGAACGATATCATATACTATTAACTGAATTTCAAAATCAACCCGTTAGAATTAGTAGAATCGATGTTGTTGAATACTTCTTATAAGGCTGTACTATTTGGTAGCCGAGCTAATAGAACTACTAAACAAAACTGTGATTGGGATATTGCCTTAATTGGCTTTAAGCTCAAATAATTTCGATTTTAAGCTCAAAATGACTCAATGCGAGCTTTATTTATACTAAATTTGAGCTACAAATAACAACTTTAGCAGGTTATGTTAAAAACTTCAATCATTCATTTTATACAAAACAACCCTAACTGTTCATCGAAAGAAGTGTTTAATGGGATCGGTATTAATGTTGGATACGCTACTGTAAAAAGAACTATCTCCCAATTATTGCAAGAAAATAGCATCATCAAAAATGGTAATGGAAAAAGTACAAAATATACGATAAGTCCATCGTACCAAATATTTGCCCCGATCGACCCTGTTGAATATTTTAAAAATGAAATTGATGCTAGAGTAATACAATCATCTTTTAACCAAGAATTAATTAGCAATCTACTAGCTAATAGTGAATTATTTACTCAAAAAGAACTTACTCATCTTTACCATTTGCAAGCAACTTTTAAAAAAAATATAAGCACCCTAAGCAAACAGGAATATAAAAATGAATTTGAAAAATTAGCAATCGATTTGAGCTGGAAGTCTTCGCAGATTGAAGGTAATACGTATTCGCTTTTAGAAACGGAACGTTTGTTAATTGATCAAGTAACTGCAGATGGTAAAACAAAAGATGAAGCAACAATGCTCTTGAATCATAAGGTAGCACTTGATTTCATACTAGAAAATAGAAACTATATAGAACCATTATCTGTTTCCGGTATAGAGGATATTCATAGTATGCTTATTAAAGAATTGAATATTGGCAGAAATATTCGCCAACGAAGGGTTAGTATAACAGGCACCAATTACCGTCCCCTAGATAATGAATTTCAGCTTAAAGAAGCATTAGAGCAAATGTGTAATCTAATTAATAGTAAACCCAATATTTTTGAAAAAGCCTTTCTAGCACTTATATTAATCTCTTACATACAACCTTTTGCAGACGGAAATAAACGTACTGGAAGAATAATATGCAACGCGCTTTTAATGTATAATGAGTATTGTCCAATTTCTTTTAGAACTGTAAATGCAATAGACTACAAACAATCATTATTAGTATTTTATGAGCAGAATAATATTAGTGCTTTTAAAAAAATATTTATTGAACAGTTTGAATTTGCTGTAAAAACGTATTTCTAATTACTGCAACAAACAAACCGCATGAGCAACAAGCCCTTCTTCCCTACCTACAAAACCCATTTTTTCGGTGGTGGTCGCTTTGATGGAGATATCGCGCAACCCAATTCCGAGAATGCCAGCAATGGTCTCTTGCATAGCTGCTATATAAGGCTTTATTTTGGGTGCTTCTAAACAGAGGGATGCATCTATGTTGACTATGGAGTAGCCTTCTTTGGTGAT
>REAV01000148.1 GCA_004294465.1 Sphingobacteriia bacterium
CACCCTGTTTTGAGTGGAAATGCTTATGAAAATATCGAAAACAGCGTTTTAGAAGAATTGATTGTTTGTGATACTATTCCATTGCAAAAAGAGTCGAGTAAAATCAAAGTGATTTCAGTAGCTGATTTATTTGCTATAGCCATTAGGAATGCATACGAGAATAAAAGTATTACTAGCTTGTTTATTCATTCTCAGTTGAAGAGTAGGGATAAATAGGTTCTGTTCTGTAAAATCTGCAGTATGAAATATTTATTGTTGATCAGTTTTTGTTTTTTAGTAGAATGTTCATTTTGTCAATCACCTATTTCAACAAATGATTCTGTTGAATTGGTTTGGAAGACATTAAAGGGTGCTGCTTTTCCAGCAACCATTCAAAAAAAACAATTGATTTATTTTACCAATGATTTAATAACAGATACACTTGAATTAACCATTCCAAAAGGTAAAATTACTGAGACCAATATCAGCATAGCAATTAAGACAGCTTCTAATAAACGCATCGTTTCTTATACTGTACCAACAAAGTTTTTTTCTGGTGGGGCTTTCAATTTTGCATCTATTTCAAATGAACTTCCGATTGATGAAATTTTAGCGATTCGTAAACAGCGAACTTTGGCTACCAGTAAGTCAGCTATTGAATCAAGTACAAAAAAAACCATCGACTCCATTTTCAACAACATTACAGTTAGTGCAGCTGATTTAGCTTATTTACAGTCTACAAACGGTTTCTATTCAGAATATGAGTTGCTTTTTAAAACTTTGCTTAACAGTAAAAAAAGGAAAGCTTTAAGGCAAATCATAGACCATAATATCTCCATCAGCGTAATCTCCAATGGAGAAAGAACTTATGAGAATTATATCGCTTACTCTGCAAAGGATAAACGAGTAATTCAATTTGCTGCAGTAGGTGTAAATTATTCTTTTAGTGAATCTCAAGTTAGAAAAGACCCTTCGATTGAAATTTGGAGAACATTAAAAGGAGCTTCTTTTACTGAAACAATTACCAAAAAGCAATTGGTTTATTTTTCAGATAAGAACAAAAAAGATACTTTGATGCTCACCGTTCCAAAAGGAAGAATTGATAAAACCATCATCCAATTTGCTGTAAAGTCCGCATTGAATAAAACAGTGATGCAGTTTAGTTTGCATGCCAATGATTTTGGATATGGTTATTTTGATCAAATAACTGGTGATGGGCAACTTCCTCCTGGTGTTTATGAGTTTCATAAACAAAGAATTCTTCGCGATAGTAAATTCTCCATTCAAGCATTCGCTATTAATAAAATAGATTCATTCTTTAATAAGTTAATTGTAGACGAAATAGAGCTGGAGAGCTGTTTGCATTTTGGAAATTTTGACAAGGATGAAGAAAAGCTCTTTATGACCCTGCTCAATGATAATCATCCAAAAGCCATTAAGGTATTTATGGAGGATGAAGAATTGCCTTATATCGATTGGTATTATATGGCTTATTCCCCCCAAAAAAAACATGGTGTAAGAATAGCTTACCGAAGGGATTGAGTAGCTGATTGAGAGCATATTCGATCCGATTTTTTTAGTAAGTAAACTGCATTTCTTACCTAAGTTGTTGATTTATATACATTTAAATATATTTCTTTAGCTGTTTATTGTCAATCTTACATTACATTAATTTATTTTATAATCTGTTGGAATAAACGCTTGATTCCTTATTGGTATCTCTTAATTCTTAATTCCTCTTTCTTAATTCTTATTTCATCTCTCTTAATTCATAATTTTCCTTACCTTCGCCGTCCAAAATTTTAGACAATGAATACAATTACAATCGAAGGTGTTCTGAGGACCGAACATGGCAAAAAAGCCGCCCGCCAGATTCGCTCTCAAGAAAATGTGCCAGGTGTAATTTACGGGGGTGCTGAGGAGGTAAATTTTTACGCTCCAGCTAAGGCTTTCAAGCCATTAGTGTACACTGGTGAATTTCAGTTAGCAGAAGTTAGCGTAGGTAACAAAAAATACAAGTGTATTTTGAAGGATCTACAATTTGACAAAGTGAGTGATCAACTAATCCATGTTGATTTGCTTGAGTTAGTAGGAGATAAAAAAGTAATTGCTACTTTACCTATCAAATTTACAGGCGTTTCTGTAGGTGTTAAAGGTGGTGGTAAATTGGTTACTAAGATGAAGTCTTTAAAAATTAAAGCTTTACCTAAAGACCTTACTTCAACTATTAATGTTGATATTACTAATCTTGATTTGAACGGTAATATTCGTGTAGAAGACGTGAAAACGGCTAATATCGAAATTTTAAACTCACCACGTATTCCTATTGCATCTGTGGTGATGACCCGTCAGTTAAAGCAGGATGAAGCAACTGCAGCAAAAGACGAAAAGAAGAAATAATACAAGTAGAAACTATAAAAGAGTCCGTTTGGGTTTACCTGAACGGGCTTTTTTTATGGACCAGCAATCAATCTAAAAGCTATTTTTGTAAGCAGTATGCATAAATTTTTAATAATTGGATTGGGCAATATTGGCGATGAGTATCGGCATACAAGGCACAATATTGGATTTGATGTATTAGACGCTTTCGTACGCAGACAGAATGGGTTTTTTAAATTAGACCGTCTCGCAGAAGTGGCCGAAGTAAAATTGAAAGGAAAAACATTTATCTGTATCAAGCCTACCACTTATATGAATTTAAGTGGGAAGGCCTTTAAATACTGGTTGGATAAAGAGAAATTGGATATCGCTTCAACCCTAACTATTGTGGATGATCTTGCATTGCCGATCAATAAGTTAAGACTTCGTGGAGCAGGCTCAGATGCAGGCCATAATGGATTAAAAGACATTCAATTAACCTTGGGAACCGACGTTTATGCCAAATTAAGGTTCGGTATAGGAAATGATTTTCCAAAAGGTGGCCAGGCAGACTTTGTTTTAAGCAAATGGCTACCTTCAGAACAGCCCATCGTAGACCTCAAAATCAAAGCTTGTTGCGATATTATTGAGCAATTTGCCGCAATCGGCCTCGAAAAAGCCATGAATATGGCAAATACTTTAGCCTTCACATAATAAAAAAGCCTATTTCATAGTTATAAGCATTGGAAATATAATTTATGTAGTCCATTCTGTACCCAAATCGCCCAAAAAGTGATACAACAAAGGACTACCTGGTTACTATTTTAAATGAAACTGTACTATGAAAATTTTTTGCGTAGGCCGAAATTATGCCGATCATGCAAAAGAACTAGGCAACGCCGTACCGGAGGAGCCGGTGATTTTCATGAAACCAAAGACTGCGCTGTGGCAGTCTAACACGCCTTTCTATTATCCGGAATTCTCCAACGAATTACACTACGAAATAGAACTGGTGCTACGCATCTCTAAAAACGGAAAGTACATCCCCGAAAATCAAGCCGAAAATTATTACGATGCCATATCTATTGGTATCGATTTTACTGCAAGAGATATTCAAGCTGAATTAAAAAAGAAAGGATTGCCTTGGGAAAAAGCCAAAGCCTGGGATAATTCAGCCATTGTTGCTGATTGGATGCCATTAACGGAAGAATTATTGAGAAATCCTATTCATTTTTCTTTGTTGAATAATAAGGAAACGGTGCAAGTGGGTAATTCAACTGACATGATATTTTCATTTAACAAAATCGTATCGCATATATCCAATTATTTTTCGTTAAATATTGGAGACATGATCTATACAGGAACACCTGCAGGAGTAGGTGAATGTGTGGTAGGAGATGTGTTGGAAGGATATTTTGAACAACAAAAAATGTTTGAACTCGAAATTAAATAATGCTAACACCGAACATACTATTACAAGCATATAAACTCATGATG
>REAV01000149.1 GCA_004294465.1 Sphingobacteriia bacterium
ATCGTATTTTGGCAATTCTGAGAGGCTTCTTGGAAGGTTTTTTAAGAATGAATATTGCACCCATCGAAGAAGATGCTTTGTATGCAATTGAGCAATCCTATTTGCAAGGAATGAGTGCTTCAGCAGAGCATATTAAAAAAGCAATTAAAGATGCATATAGAAGATTATTGCAACCCAGTTTAGAAACCGAATGCAGAACAGTTTTAAAGCAAAAAGCCGATGAAGATGCTATCAATGTTTTTGCTGAAAATCTTCGTCAGTTATTGTTGAGTGCCCCATTAGGAAGTAAAAGAATATTGGCAATAGATCCAGGATACAGAACCGGTTGTAAAGTTGTTTGCTTAGATGAGAAAGGGGAATTATTGAAAACCGATTTAATTTATGTTCATGAAGCCAATAAGCAATTCGATAGTGAGTACACGATTAAGCAGTTGGTAAAGCAATTTGATATTCAGGTTTTTGCCATTGGAGATGGAACTGCCGGAAGAGAAACCGAACAGTTTATCAAAAAAATGAATTTAGGGCTACCTGTTTTTTTAGTGAATGAAGATGGGGCTTCGGTTTATTCAGCTTCTGAAATTGCCAGAGAAGAGTTTCCTGATTTTGATATTACTGTTAGAGGATCAGTTAGTATTGGGAGGAGGTTGATGGATCCATTAGCAGAGTTGGTAAAAATAGATCCTAAAAGCATTGGAGTGGGTCAGTATCAACACGATGTCAATCAATTCAGACTAAAAGAAAAACTCGATCAAACGGTTGTAAGCTGTGTAAATACAGTTGGCGTAAATCTGAATACGGCTAGTAAACAGTTGTTGAAATATGTTAGTGGAATCAATGAGTCGGTTGCTGAAAATATCATCAATCATCGGAAAAATATTCAACAGTTTAAAAGTAGGGAAGAGCTTTTGAAAGTACCCCGATTAGGAGCTAAAGCTTATGAACAATGTGCTGGGTTCTTGCGTATTCCAAATGCATTAAATCCATTAGATGCCAGTGCTGTTCATCCTGAAGCCTATTCAATCATTGAGAATATGGCCAAAGATTTAGGAACTGATGTGCAGACTTTAATAGGAAATGAATCCATGCTTCAAACAGTGGATTTAAAAAAATATGTCACAGACCAAATAGGTTTATTGACTTTGAATGATATTTTAAAAGAATTGAAGAAACCAGGATTAGATCCAAGGTCGGAATTAGAGCAATTTGAATTTGCCAATATATATTCTCTAGAAGAAGTGAAAGTTGGTCTTGTTCTACCGGGGCAAGTGACCAACCTTACTCGATTCGGTGCTTTTATTGATATTGGAGTAAAACAAGACGGTTTAGTGCATGTAAGTGAAATTGCCAATAAGTTCATTTCAGATCCGGCCGAAGTTCTTAAACTTGGGCAAAAAGTTTTGGTAAAAGTGGTTGAAGTGGATATTGTTAGAAAAAGAATTGCTTTATCTATTAAACAAACACAGGAATCGGCTGGTAATTCAACGAAAATTGCTAACAATCGAGCGGGTGCTGGTCATTTGAATACTAAATCGATAACACCTAAAAAAACAGCAGAAGAAGACCTGAGTTCAATGAATGTTTCAGATGCATTGATGGCGTTAAAGAAAAAATTTGGGAAATAAGTGTACCTTGAACCCATACTCAAACCAAAAGATTAATCATGAAAATTGCTTCATTTGTTCTATTTCTTTTTGTTGCTCAACTGTTAGTAGCTCAAAACAAGACTTTTCCAGTTATCAAAAATTATGGGGCGGCTTTGGAAGTACCTTTTGCAACAATGACCATCGATCCTAAATTGGATTATAAGGTATTAATTGATGTTACCACTGCTACAGATAAACCTGAAATCATCAATGAGTATGTAGAAAATATTGCACGTATTATTAATTTGCATGCATTAGCTGGAGTGACTGCAAAGAAATTACATGTGGTTGCCGTTTTTCATGGCCCTGCAGTAATGACTTTATTAAACAATGAAGCGTATCAAAAAAAATTTGGTGTAAATAACCCACATATACCGCTTTTTGCGGCATTAAAAGAGGCTGGAATTCCGATGTATGTTTGTGGACAAACTTTATTCAAAAGAAATGTTGACCCATCCACCATTGTTACTGAAGTATTACCTGCATTGTCAGCAATCACCACTGTAACTACCTATTCGGCAAAAGGGTACACGGTTTTAAAGTATTAATTTCATGTCAATGAGCCAGTCTAGTATAGAAAAATTAGGAATATCGTCATTAAACGACATGCAAATAGCCGCTGGTGAAGCCATTGAAGCGCATCAGGATATTTTATTATTGTCTCCCACTGGGTCAGGAAAAACATTGGCTTTCTTATTGCCGATTTTGAAATTGCTAAATCCTAAAGGAAATCAGGTTCAGGTAATGATATTAACCCCCTCCAGGGAGTTGGCTATTCAAATTGAACAGGTTTGGAAAAACATGTCGACAGGATTTAAAATTATTTGTGCTTATGGCGGCCATGATATGCTTTCGGAAATTCAAAGTTTAGTAGAGCCCCCTGCTTTATTAGTAGGAACACCAGGAAGAATTGCAGATCATTTAAAAAGAAGAAGTTTCGACCACAATTATATTCGATTGGTTGTATTTGATGAGTTTGATAAATCTTTGGCTTTGGGTTTTGAAGAAGACATGGAATATATTGTCAAGAGACTTAAAAAATCCATTCAACGTGTTTTTGTATCTGCTACTGAAGCTATTGAAATTCCTTCCTTTGTAAAACCTGCAGAACTCGAAATGTTGAATTATCTCAGCAGTAAGGAAAGTACAATCGATTTGAGTATCTATAAAGTTTTGTCGGAAGAGAAAGACAAAGTGAATTCATTGGTTCAATTATTATCTCATCTTGGAAATACACAGGTACTCATATTTTGTAATCATCGGGAAGCTGTAGAAAGAACAGGCGAATTGCTTGCTGAACAAGGAATACCAAACACTATTTTTCATGGTGGGATGGAGCAAATGCAAAGAGAGCAGGCATTGATAAAATTTAGAAACGGAACGGCCAATTATTTGATTGCCACCGATTTGGCCGCACGTGGGTTAGATATTCCGGATATGGAGCATATTGTACATTATCATTTGCCAGCCACTATGGCGGAGTTTACCCATCGTAATGGCAGAACAGCCAGGATGAATGCAATGGGGCATGTTTACTTACTAATGCATCAAGAAGAGAGCCTTCCTAGATACATCGATGCGGACCCTCCAATACTTAAACTTAATAGATCATCATTGCCTCCAACTTCTTTATGGTCAACGGTTTATATAAATGGAGGAAAAAAGGACAAAATCAATAAAGTAGATATTGTTGGGCTATTTATGCAAAAAGGAAAACTGGCAAAAGAAGAGCTTGGTTTAATAGTGGTAAAAGATACCAACTCCTTTGTAGCAGTGAAAAAAAACAAACTTCAATCTCTATTAAAATTGATCCAACAAGAGAAATTAAAAGGAAAAAAATTTCTCATTATGGAAGCAAAATGATAATTTGAACCCACATTACACCAATTATGAAGCTACTGTTCATCTTCATTCATATGGTCTGTTTATGGTGTATTGCTGTTGAAAACAATGCTCAAGCCCCCCCTCAGAGCAATGTAGAAAAAGTTAGAACTGTTAATACCCTTGTACAGCGATACTTGTTGCCTTATAAACAGGCTTTAAATAATGCAATGGATAAGAATGATTATGCTGCGGCTTTAATCAGTCTAAATCATATTTTGCTATATGAACCAAATAATGATTTAGACTGATTAAAGCCGCAGCATAATCATTCTTATCCAT
>REAV01000150.1 GCA_004294465.1 Sphingobacteriia bacterium
CAAGGATTAAACCAAGAATTCGGTATTATTTATATTGATTAATTGTTTCCTCCCCCTGGCTTTTTAGGCGGCATTACTGTTTTGGGTTTTTCTGCCGGCTTTTCTCCTGGTTTATTGCCAGGTGTTGCAGGAAGATTAGATGGTTTTTTATCTTTTGGATCAAGTGGTTTTTCTCCTTCTTTTAAAATGATTTGAGATTCTGCACCAAGCTCTTCTGGTTTAATATCTTTTGGAACTTCATAATCAGTTGAAGTGCCCGTACCTAAATCTTCTCCTTCACCACCTAATACTGGAGTGGTTCCATTAATATAATCGATATTGATATCGTTACTCATGATATCAGGTTTTATAAACGTCAACTTGGTATCAATACCGCAATTGGCATCAGCCGCTGCTTTACTAAAAAAGTAAGCCCAAATAGGCATTGCAGCTCTACCACCTTGGCCATTTAAATTTTCACTTTTGAAGCGAATAAATCGATCGTCGCAGCCAACCCATCCACCAGCCAAATATTGAGGAGTATATCCCATGAACCAGGCATCACTATTATCATTAGTAGTTCCTGTTTTGCCGGCAATTTCTAATCCACCAGGAGGGTCGTATTGCCAAATTCCTGCCCCTGTTCCAAATTGCATTACCCCTTGCATCATTTTAATAACTGAATAAGCTGTAACATCATTGATTACTTCTTTTCGTTTTGGAGTGAATGTTGCTAATACATTTCCATTTCTGTCTTCAACGCGGGTAATATACATTGGTTGTGCATTGAAGCCTCTTCCAGGAAACATGCTGTAAGCTTGCATCATTTCGTATAAAGAAATTTCAGTGGCACCTAGTGCGATGGAAGGATAAGGATCCAGCTTACTCTTCATCTCACATTTTTTAAGGTATTCTACAAATCTTTTAGCCCCATTGTTGGCCGTATTATCGAGTTGTTTTAAAATATATGCCGAGGCGCAGTTCCTGGATTTTGCTAATGCCAAAGCCATTGGCATGGTAGCACCTGTGCAAGTTTTTCCCGTATTGGGTACCATACCATAACTGCCAAAACTTTGTTGAATATCTTGAACTTCAGTATTCGGCGTAAAGCCAGCTTCTTCAATCGCTAGACTATATAATAATGGTTTGATGGTAGAACCGACTTGTCGTTTGGTATTGATATTGGCGTGATCGTATTTGAAAGTTTTGAAATCTATTCCACCAACCCATGCTTTTATCTGTCCATTGAGCGGGTCCATCACCATGAAACTTGCTTGCAACATTTGACGATGGTACTTCACTGAATCGTAAGGGGTCATTACAGTGTCTTTGCCTCTAGTTTTGTTCCATGCAAAAACATGCATGGGTACTTTTTGATAAAAAGTCTTTTTTGTTTCATCGTCTGATAGGCCATCTTTCTTGGCGTTTTTCCAACGTTCAGATTGTTTCATGGACTGTTCTAAAACATTTTCAAATCCCTTCCATACAGTGCCGTTTTTGATGTTCTCTTGGGTGTTCAATAATTTTTGCATGTAGCTGATATGCTTTGCTACAGATTCTTCTGCATACTGTTGCATTCTTGGACTGATGGTTGTATAAATTTTTAAACCATCTCTATATAAATCATAGGTATCGCCATTGTTTTTTTTGTGCTCTTTACACCATTTTTTCATGTCTTCGCCCAATACCATTCTAAAATAGGGGCCTAAGCCGGTGGTTTCATCAAGCTTTTTATAATTAAGTTCTATTGGTTTCGATTTTAATAATACCGCTTCCTCTTCCTTTAAATAATTGTTTCTAACCATTTGATTCAATACGGTATTTCTTCTGTCTAAGGCTAATTTTGGGTTTCTTCTAGGATTGTACAATGTTGCACCCTTTAGCATTCCAATTAATACTGCAGCTTCTTCTACATTTAATCTATCTGGTTCTTTTTGAAAAAATGTTTTGGATGCGTTTCTTATTCCAAAAACATTGTCTCCAAAAGCAACTGTATTCAAATACAAAGTGGCAATTTCTTCTTTTGTAAAATTGCGCTCCAATTTTACAGCAATAATGCCTTCTTTCAATTTTTGTAATCCTCTTAAAATAAAATTTTTAGTACTCCAGTTTTCAGTAAACAAGTTTTTAGCTGTTTGCATGGTGATGGTGCTTGCCCCTCCCTCACTACCTAAATAAAAGAATGCTCGGGCTAAAGACCTTGCATCAATTCCGCTATGGTCGTAAAAACGTTCGTCTTCAGTTGCTACAAGGGCTTCAATTACATTTTTGCTAATATCTTTGTAATGTACATTTATTCTGTCTTCTATATAATATTTGCCCATTAAAGTGCCGTCTTCGGCATAAACCTGGCTAGCTAATGAAGCAGTTGGATTCTCTATATCATTTAAATCAGGCATGCTTCCTATCCATCCAAAATTGAGCATTAATAAAAGGACAATTACAAAAGCAAATCCACCAAAAAAAATGCGCCAAAATATTCTAACAGGTCTTGTCATAATAGTAATTAAATAAGAATGATAAAGCTAAACAAGAGTTTTGGGATAAAATCAAGAAAATGGTTAAAATTTATCAGGAAATAGTTGATGCAAAAAAGAACTATAGGTTGAGTAATTCCTTCTTTTTTGTAGTAATGCCAAGTTAGAAAGGCTAATGATACTATAATGGTACTTGTCGGTAGTGAGCCAAGGAACAATTCTGGCATTGGTTAAGGGCTTTGCCTGATCCAAATAGCTAATTGCAGCTGAAGTATTCTCAAAAGGAGCCCCAATCAACAAAAATTGAATACTGTCACTAAGGGGTAAAATAGTAATGGGCAATTTTTGGCCATAAAACCGCTCTTGATTGAATCTATTGAAAGCATTTTTTGCCTCACTGATAAAAATCGGATCAACTTTATTCAGCACAAATACAACATAATGAGCCTCATTCGCATTAAATTGGTAACTACTATCTGAAACTGGAACTATAGGTTTTGCTATTACTGGTGCTGCAGTTATTGGCGCTATTTGTTGAATAGGAGCCGGGGTACTTGTTATCGTTTTTGGAATATCAATTTTGGTGGTATTCGTGTTATTTAAATCTATATTTCTGCTCACCAATTCTTCTGGCCTTTCAATATTTAAATTACTCAAGTAGGCTTCAATTTCTTTTCTCCGCTTTAATACATCTATCATATTGTTCGCTTTCGCAGCCATGTCGGTTTTAGGAAACATTGATTGAATGCTTTCTAGACGATTGATGGCAATGCTATCTTGTTTCTGTTTGATGTAATAAATTGATTCGATATACAATAATTGTGGAGTCCAATAGTTTTTGCCAAATTGTTGATCTGCCTGTATTTTTTTCTCTTTAGCATATTCAAAACGACCTTCTAAGAAAGCACGATAAATTGAAGTATATGTTTGTTCGGCTGGAGAGGTAGTTTGATTGGCTGCTGTTGGGTTGCTTGTTTTTTTTGTATACACCCCGGAAGGGTATTGGGATTTTAACTCAGTTATTAAAGAATCTGCTTTTTGGTATTGCCCCGTTTTATTATAACATAAATTTAAATTGTATAAGAAAGTTTCAGAAGGAGGGTTGTTGGGGAATCTCCTCAGTATTTCATTATATGTGTCAATTGCAGTTGGGTAGTCTTGTAAATAATATTGAAAAATATACGCATTGTTTAGTAATGCTAAAAAAACTTTTTGATTAGAAGCTTCTAATTGTTGATTGCTTAGTGGTAGGTCTGCTTCAAGTGTTCCTAAAGTAAGTTCTTTTGCTTCTAATTTTTTGGTAACAGGAACTGCAGCAACATCCGCAACATCAACAGTTGGGT
>REAV01000151.1 GCA_004294465.1 Sphingobacteriia bacterium
ACCCGAATGAATAAGCATGTAGAAACCATACTACAAGCTGCTTTCATGGAAAAACAGGAATTAAAATTAAATTTGTCGGTCATTCATGTGAATGAGATGGTGGAACAGATAATGGATAATTTTAAATTGCAATTACAAGAAAAATCTGCCGACTTTCAATTATTGTTAAATGCCAAGAACGATTCCATTAATGGGGATGAAGTTCATTTTGCCAATCTATTGTCAAATCTTATAGATAATGCAATCAAATATTCAAAAGATAATTTATTCATTAAAATTTCTACGCATAGTACCAGAAATTATTTAGTCATTAGAATTGAAGATAATGGTATTGGGATGAGTAAAGAAAGTACAAAACGAATATTCGAAAAGTTCTATAGAGCACATACGGGTAATTTACATAATGTAAAAGGATTTGGATTGGGAATGAGTTATGTAAAAACCGTTATTGATGCACATAAAGGAAGAATAAAAGTGGAGAGTGTAGTAGGGAAAGGAACTTCATTTACAATTGAAGTGCCTGTTGTGCAACAAACAGTTTAAGGATTACATCGGTCACAGTACATTGGGTCTTCTTGTAATTTACCTAAAGGAAATTTTTTCTCTTCTTGCTGACCACATTTTTGACATTGATAAATATATGCAAGCGTTGACCTAGTTGCAAATCCACATAAGCTACATGGAAGACCGGGTATTACATCAACTACATCAAACCCCGGTGTAGAACAATTAGGACATTGCTGACTGATTTTTTGAATGAGTTTGATGCAGGCCTTTTCAATTACTTGCATTCTGCTTGGGTTATTCATTGCACGCATATCTGTTTCTAAATAGATGCTTGGAAATTGTTGCAATAAATTGATTACTTGTTCTTCCATTAAATTCCAGTCCTTTATGCCTTTGATGATTTGTTCAGTTTCGTCCTTGGCATTGCGAATTATCAATGCATGTGAAGGAAATTGAACTTGCTTGGCAAATTCTTTGGCTTCTGCTAGAGTATGAATTTGTTTTCCCGAAAAATTAGTTTCAGTGCTTAATTCTTTTACTTTAATTTCTATATCATTTTCGAAATCAATCAAGACCAATATCTCTTCATCTGCTGGTACAAAACCAATCACCGGATGAGCTCCAAAAGAACCTTCATTGGCAATAGCCAATGACGCCCCACTGATTGATGCTGCATGTTTACATTTTAATCTTGCAGTTGCTAAAGGATCAAGCGGCCTAGTAACCTCTCCGGAAAATGTACCCCATTGGTCTGTGTCTAAATTTTCAGCAAGAATAATTTCTACGCCCAATGCATTTTCGAGAAGTGGTTTTAACACTATTTCTTTGCCATGCATGGTGGCAATTACCAATTGTCTGTTTGAAAAAATAGAATTAGTCATTTGCCCAAATTAATGAACCATCTCCATAGCTTAAAAAACGAAAATCATTGTCTAATGCATATTGGTAAACCCTTTTCCAATCATCCCCTATTATTGCAGCAACCAATAATAACAAAGTAGATTGCGGTTGATGAAAATTGGTGATCAATCCCTTCATGATTTTAAATTGATAGCCAGGCGCAATTATGATTTGTGTTTTAGTAATTATTTTTATGGCATTATTTTTTTTCATCCAATTCATTAAAGCATGTAAAGCCAAAGATGAAGAAATATGTTCGGCGTTTAGTTCATATGGGTCCCATTGAGATACTGTAAATTCATCCATTGATAAATTGGGGTCTATATAGGTTTTAATGCCTAACCAATATAAACTTTCAATGGTTCTTAAGGAAGTGGTTCCTACTGCAATTATTCCATTTCCTAATTTATTCATTATTTGAAAAATGGTATCATAATTTACTTCTATAAATTCTGCATGCATTTCATGATCCTGCATGGTTGCTGATTTTACTGGCTTGAAAGTACCAGCTCCAACATGTAATGTAACATAAGCAGCTTCAATATTTTTTTTAGCTAATTCAGCAAATACATGATCCGTAAAATGCAATCCAGCAGTAGGTGCTGCTACAGACCCATCGTGTTTAGCATAAATTGTTTGGTACCTTTCTTTGTCTGTTTCTTCTGTTGTTCTATTCAAGTAAGGTGGAAGTGGAATTGAGCCAGCTATATGCAATAATTCAGCAAAACAAATTGTTAAATCAGACCAACTCAATTCAATCAAATAAGCATCGCTCAGTTGTTGAATTTTTTGCGCTTCAATAATTATTGTTGTTCCTTTATTATTGGTTTCACAAATAATTTTTCCATCCTTCCATTTTTTGGCTCCACCTACCAAACATTTCCATAAAACTTTTCCTTTTTGTAGCATCGCTGAAGTGATATCTCCATATTCATCAGCTGGTTCTAAACAGAAAATTTCAATGATACTACCGGTGTCTTTTTTAAAATACAATCTTGCTTCTACCACTTTGGTATTATTGAATACCATTAAACTATCTCCCATTAATTGATCAGCTAAGTTGCGGTAGGTAAACTGGTTGATTTGCCCTGATTGATAAACCAATAATTTACTCTGATCTCTCTCCGAAAGTGGGTATTTAGCGATCCTTTCATTGGGCAAATCATATGAAAAATCAATAATTGAAATAGAGGATGGGTGCTTCATGCTTTATGGTATTGAGTTTCAGGGGTTTTCCACAGTAATTAACAGGTTATACAGTAGCTTTTTCTGCCTTTTCGAGCAAAGTTAAGCTCCAATTGAATCATAGCCCTAGTATAATCTGTGGATAAATACAACCTACTTAAATTAGGGTCAAAAGTGGGAAAAAGTGTTATTTTGTGTCAACAAGTGGTAATCTTGAATTTATTTATACACTTATGATCGGATTTCACGGAGAATATGAATCAACGGTAGACGCAAAAGGGCGTTTTCTGCTTCCTGGCGGACTGAAAAAACAGTTGCCGGAAGGGGAGACTCGCTTTATACTCAGCCGCGGATTTGAAAAATGCCTCACGTTATATCCAATTAAAAGTTGGGAATTAATTATTGCCAAGATTAGTCAGTTAAATGATTTTGATCCAAAAGTACGAGAATTCCGACGTCAGTTTTTAGGGGGAGCCACAGAAATTGAATTGGATGGTGCTGGGAGGATGTTATTACCGGCTTCTTTGAAAGAATTTGCTGGTTTGCAAAAAGACATCGTTTTAGCGGCTGCTTTGGATCGTTTTGAAGTTTGGGATGCAACCAAATACAAACAGCTCTTTGAAAATTTTTCACCAGAAGCGTTTAGCAGTTTAGCTCAAGAAGTAATGGCAGAAGCCGATAAAAAATCAACACAATTGTAAAATGGGAAAATTGCCTGTTGATGATTATCATGTTCCTGTACTCTTCAATGAATCTTTAGAAGGCTTAGCAATTCTACCAGCTGGAACTTATGTGGATTGCACATTTGGTGGGGGTGGTCATAGCAAGGGAATTTTAAACCGCTTGAATAAAAATGGCCGTTTGATTGCTTTTGACCAAGATGCTGATGCACAAAAGAATTTGCCAAATGATGAGCGTGTATTGTTTATTGCACAAAACTTTAGACATATCCATCGTTTTTTAAAGTTACATGGAATTGAATATGTTGATGGAGTGTTAGCTGATTTAGGGGTGAGTAGTCATCAGTTTGATGAAGGCGATCGCGGGTTCTCCATCCGATTTGAAGGGCCAATGGATATGCGAATGGATCAACGTCAAACAAATACTGCAGCAACTATTATCAAAACATATACTGAGCAACAGCTACATAAAATATTTGAACAATTTGGAGAAGTTACCAATTCAAAAACTTTGGCTAAACAGCTACATAAAATATTTGAACAATTTGGAGAAGTTACCAATTCAAAAACTTTGGCTAAACATATTGTTCATCAAAGAGCACATTTACCTTTTGTAACGATTGAACAGTTTAAAGCAATGATAAGTCCTGTAGTAAAAGGAAATCCTAATAAGTATTTAGCACAGGTTTTTCAAGCTTTAAGGATAGAAGTAAACGACGAAATGGGTGCACTCAAATTGTTATTGGAACAATTGCCCTTAGTGTTGAAGCCAGGCGGAAGAGCTGCCATTATTACGTTTCATTCA
>REAV01000203.1 GCA_004294465.1 Sphingobacteriia bacterium
GAAGTGGGAATGCATATCGATTTAGAAAAAGTGCCTACTCGACAACAAAATATGAAAGCCTGGGAATTACTCTTAAGTGAAAGTCAGGAAAGAATGTTGATGGTTGTAGAAAAAGGAAGAGAAGCAGAAGTAGTAGCTGTTTTTGAAAAATGGGATTTAAGTGCAAGTACCATTGGTCATGTTACCGACGACGGTTTGTTGAAATTTTATATGAATGGAGTGCTCGAAGCAGAATTACCTGCTTATGAATTGGTATTAGGTGGTGGTGCTCCTCAATATACCAGGGAATATAAAGAACCAGCTTATTTCGAAAAAATCAATGCTTTCAATATTGCTGATATCGAAGACATTGCTGATATAAAAGAAGTGGCTGAATCATTAGTGTCATTGCCGAATATTGCCAGTAAAAGATGGATATATACCCAATATGATAGCATGGTTGGTGCTGCAAATTTGAGTACCAATAATCCTAGTGATGCTTCTATTGTTTTAGCAAAGGGCACAGGTAAAGCATTGGCAATGACTGTTGATTGCAATAGCAAATATGTTTATGCGAATCCCTATATCGGAGGGATGATTGCTGTTGCTGAAGCAGCTAGAAATATTGTATGCAGTGGCGGAGAGCCAATCGGTGTAACCAATTGTTTGAATTTTGGAAATCCGTATGATCCCGAAGTGTATTTTCAATTTGTTCATGCAGTTACTGGTATGGGCGATGCTTGCAAAAAATTCAACACACCGGTAACTGGTGGTAATGTGAGTTTCTACAATCAAAATCCTGATGGTCCGGTTTATCCAACTCCAACAATTGGAATGGTGGGTATTCTAGAAGACATTGAAGCAAAGATGACTATGCATTTTAAAAATGCTGGTGATGCGATTGTATTAATTGGTCAACAACACAATGATATTGCATCAAGTGAATATTTACATAAATTGAAAAAGGTTCAATATTCACCAGCACCTTATTTTAATTTGGATGAAGAATACAATACACAACAGTTTGTGTATGAACTCATACAAAAAAAGAAAATCAACAGTGCTCACGATATTAGCGAAGGAGGCTTGATGATTACTTTGTTAGAAAGTGGATTTGCTGGAAATAAAGGATTTGCAACTAATCCATCAATAGAAATCAGAAAAGACGCTTATTGGTTTGGAGAAGCCCAGGGAAGAGTGGTTGTTTCAGTGAATAGCAACGCATTGGATAGTTTACTGAATGATGCAAAAACTGCTGGAATCGCATGCACAATAATTGGAACTGTTACAGAAGCTGCTATTGAGGTGAGTGGAGAAAATTGGGGAGATATCAATGGTTGGAAAGAGAAATATGAAACTGCTTTAGAAAAGATGATTCAATAATTGCGATGGATAAGGATAAACAAATATTGGTAACGGGTGCTGCAGGATTTATAGGCAGTTGTATGGTTCAATATTTGAACGATCAAGGTTTTAGCAAATTGATTTTAGTAGATGATTTTGGTGTAGAAGAGAAAAGGAAAAATTGGGAATCAAAATTGTTTGCAACAATTGTTGAACGATATAATTTGTTCAATTGGTTAGAAGAGCATCAACCTAAAATTGACATTGTTATTCATCTTGGTGCAAGAACAGATACTACAGAATTTGATTACGCAGTTCATGAAGCGTTAAACCTAGAATATTCTAAATCAATTTGGAATTATTGCAATGCACATCATGTGCCATTAATTTATGCATCAAGTGCTGCAACCTACGGAGACGGGGCATTTGGATATAGTGATGATCATTCATTAATCAACCAGTTAATACCACTCAACCCATATGGTGTAAGTAAAAATGAGTTTGATAAATGGGCATTGCAGCAATTAGATCAGCCCCCTTTCTGGGCAGGTTTAAAGTTTTTCAATGTGTATGGTCCAAATGAATCTCATAAAGAAAGAATGGCTAGCGTAATATGGCATTCTTTTAATCAAATCAAGTTGAATGGGTTGGTTAAATTATTTAGAAGTCATAAAGAGGATTTTAAAGATGGAGAACAATTAAGAGATTTCATCTACGTAAAAGATGTCTTGAAAGTCATTTACTGGATGATGGAGAAAATGAGGGATGTTGAAGAAACTCAATCTGCAAATCCTTGGAAAAGCTCAATTAATGGTATATATAATTTGGGTACAGGTAAAGCAAGATCATTCACTGATTTAGTAAATGCTACATTTAAAGGACTTGATTTAACTCCCAAGATCCAGTTCATAGATATGCCATTGGATATAAGAGACAAATACCAATATTTTACAGAAGCCGACATGAATAAGTTAAATAATGCCGGTTATTATGAACCTTTTTATTCTTTAGAATCAGGTGTTGATGATTATGTTCGCAATTATTTAGCTGTTTCAAAGCAATTTTAATTTTATTTTTTATGGCAAATACAATCGCAATTATCGGAGGAGGTAATTTAGGTACTGCAATGGCAGAAGGCTTGGTGAATAGCGCTTTTAGTAAGCCTGAAAATATTATTGTTACTAAACGAAATACAACCACATTATCTTTATTGGCTTCCAAAGGAGTAGCTATATCCAACAATAATGTAGAAGCTGTTTCAAAAGCGAGTTGGATTATTCTGGCCATAAAACCTTTTCAAATTAAAGAAGTTCTCGAAGAGATCAAGCCAATACTAAATAAAGACAAACATGTTTTAATTAGTGTAGTAACCGGAGTTTGGATCAATGAAATCCAAGAAATTGTAGGAACAGATTTTCCTGTATTTAGAGCAATGCCCAATACTGCTATAGCCATTCAAGAAAGCATGACATGCATCAATGGTAGTAAAGTAACAACTGCACAAACAGAATATGTTGTCCAGCTATTTGACCAATTAGGAAAAACAGTATTGATTGAAGAAAAATTAATGGATGCAGCTACTGTTTTAGGAGCATGTGGTACTGCCTATGCCATGCGTTATATCAGGGCCAATATACAAGGAGGGATTGAAATTGGATTTTCTGCAACAACAGCTTCATTGATTGCAGCACAAACTGTAAAAGGAGCTGCTGAATTACTATTACAAAAAAATACACACCCAGAACAAGAAATAGACAAAGTAACTACACCGAAAGGATGTACCATCGCAGGTTTGAATGAAATGGAACACCAGGGATTTAGTTCTTCACTAATCAAAGGAATTGTGACTAGTTATAAAAAGATTATTCAGGATATGTAATTAGTACAGCTTACCGTCGTTTAAATTCAGTTTGTATGTTAGCGGCGAAATTCGTGAATATTCATTGATTATAGAATAATCACTCTTTCCAAATTTTACACCTGATAATAATGTAGACTTAATGTTATCTCTTAAGAACAAATTCAACTGCTTGAAATAATATCCATTTTGACTGTCTCTTATCAGTTTGATAAAAAGTCCATTACCCGTATTATAGAATAAATCTTTACCATCAAAATAGCCCCAAATTCCGTAACTGTTTTTCTCCATTCCATTTACAAATGGTTGAATTTGAGTGGCGTAAGTTGGTAATTTCTCACTCATGTTGTAAGATTTTATTACAACTGCAGAATCAGCAAAAGGTGCTTGGTCAATAAATTTCTCAAAACTTTCATAAACCCCTTTTACAGGATTCATGGCAATTGTTTTTTTAGATCTGATCTCATTTAAATAGGTATTGAATGCTGTCGCATCAATTTTAATCTTTGTTATTTCACTTTTTCCGTCTATTACACTAAACCCTTTCTTTTCTATTAATTGTTGTAAGCTATCCAT
>REAV01000083.1 GCA_004294465.1 Sphingobacteriia bacterium
ACTAGTTTCTACCTACACAACGCAATGTCTTTTTTAAAATTTAAGAAAAATAATATCTCAAGTTTGAGAAAAAATTCAAAAATATTAATTTCGAATTTGATCTCAATTATTTTAATCCATATAATTTAATTTCTTGCTTATAATTTTCATTTCCTGTAGAAGCCAATTTACCTGTGTAAATTAATTGATCCGTCACACCACCCAAAGCAGAAACAACCAGAACAAGAGGCTCTTGTTTAATCGCCTTTAATACAATATCAACTACCTTATTAATATTAGTTGCATTGGCTACCGAACTACCCCCAAATTTTAAAACTTGCATGATATTATTACTTATGAGACTTATTTAATTTTTATACTAGGTATCCAAACACATTGTCATTCTTATCCAATGGTGTGTAATTCACATTGTACTTTTTCATGTTACTGATTAACTTGGCATAATCGCTATTCTCTAATAGTTCAATACCAACCAAAGCAGGGCCGTTTTCTTTATTGTGTTTCTGCATGTATTCAAAACGAGTAATATCATCGGTTGGCCCGAGTACATAATTTACAAATTCTTTAAGAGCACCTGGCCTTTGCGCAAACCTAATTAAAAAATAATGCTTTAGCCCTTCATATTGCAAAGATCGCTCTTTGATTTCTTGCATACGATCTATATCGTTATTACTTCCACTAACAATGCATACAATTGTTTTACCTTTTATTGCTTCTGCATAATCATCTAATACAGCAATCGATAATGCACCTGCTGGTTCAACAACTATTGCATCTTCATTGTATAATTTTAAAATGGTTGTACAAACTTTTCCTTCATTCACTAAATGCATATCATCCAATACTTCTTTGCAAATAGCAAATGGAACATCGCCTACTCGCTTAACAGAAGCCCCATCCACAAAACGTTCGATATTCTCTAAAGTAACTGGATGCCCAGCTTTTAAAGCTTCATACATAGAAGGAGCACCTTCAGGTTCTACTCCAATAATTTTTGTGTGTGGTGAAAAAGTTTTAAAATATGCTCCTACCCCCGCTGATAAACCACCACCACCTACTGGGGAAAAAACAATATCAACATAAGGTAAATCCGCTAAAATTTCTACCCCCACTGTGGCTTGTCCTTCAATGATTCTGTGGTCGTCAAAAGGAGGAATAAATGTCATCTCATTTGCTTGAGCATATTCTATTGCAGCAATAGCACAATCATCAAAAGTATCTCCAACTAATTTTATTTCTACATGACCATCTCCAAACATTTTTGTTTGACTCACTTTTTGATTGGGTGTAATAATGGGCATAAACACTACACCCTTTATATTTAGCTTTCTACAGCTATAGGCAAACCCTTGTGCATGATTACCTGCTGATGCACAAACAACGCCTTTATCCAATTGATTGGTAGGCAAACTACTCATCATATTATATGCGCCACGAATCTTATACGAACGTACCACTTGCAAATCTTCTCTTTTCAAAAAAACCTTGCATTGGTATTTCTTGGACAAATTGATATTATACGTTAAGGGAGTATGTGTTACAACTGTTTGCAGTCGATGCGCTGCACCCATAACATCTAATCCAAAACAAAGGGTATTATTAGCTATAACATTTTCCATATCAAGTGTATCAAGCGTTTGTATTGATGGTCTTCATATCGGTCATGGCTTGTCTTAATTCTTCGCCAATTAATTCTACCGGATGATAACGAATAACTGCATTCACCGCAATCAAAGTTTTATTATCTACACCAGCATCTTTACCAGTGTTAAAATTTTTCCCGATCACATCTGTATCTATTTTTTTCATGAAATCAGCAAGCAATGGTTTACATGCATGATCAAATAGATAACATCCATATTCTGCTGTATCAGAAATCACTCGATTCATTTCAAATAATTTTTTGCGGGCAATGGTATTGGCGATTAATGGTGTTTCATGCAACGATTCATAGTATGCAGATTCTTCTTTAATGCCGGCTTCTACCATTGTTTCAAAAGCCAACTCAACACCTGATCTTACAAAAGCCACCATTAAAAGTCCATTGTCGAAAAACTCCTGCTCTGCAATTTTCATAGACCCTGGCGTTGTTTTCTCAAAAGCTGTTTCTCCAGTAGCCGCTCTCCAGGTCAATAAGTTTTTATCATCGTTGGCCCAATCAGCCATCATCGTTGAAGAGAAAACGCCACTCATGATATCATCCTGGTGTTTTTGAAAAAGAGGCCGCATAATATCTTTCAATTCTTCAGATAACTCGAATGCTTTTAATTTAGCAGGATTGGAAAGTCTATCCATCATAGCGGTAATACCTCCTTGCTTCAAGGCTTCTGTTATCACTTCCCAACCATACTGAATAAGCTTAGCAGCATAAGCTGCGTCAATTCCTTTTTCGATCATTTTATCGAATGAAAGTATAGAGCCAGTTTGCAATAATCCACATAAAATTGTTTGCTCGCCCATCAAATCGGACTTCACTTCAGCAACAAAGGAAGATTTCAAAACACCTGCACGATGACCACCAGTTCCTACACAATATGCTTTTGCGTAATCCCAACCTTTTCCTTCAGGATCGTTCTCTGGATGAACTGCTATTAATGTAGGCACCCCAAATCCTCTTTTGTATTCTTCACGCACTTCAGTTCCAGGACATTTTGGAGCAACCATAATAACAGTAATGTCTTTTCTGATTTGCATTCCTTCCTCTACAATATTAAACCCATGGGAATAAGACAATGTTGCCCCATGCTTCATCAATGGCATTACTGCAGAAACAACAGCAGTATGTTGTTTATCTGGAGTTAAGTTAATTACTACATCTGCAGTAGGAATCAATTCTTCATAAGTACCTACTTTAAATTGATTATCGGTTGCATTTTTCCAGGAAGCTCTTTTTTGCTCAATTGCATCTTTACGCAATGCATAGGCAATATCTAATCCAGAATCTCGAAGATTCAATCCTTGATTTAATCCTTGTGCTCCGCAACCAATGATTACCATTTTTTTTCCTTTCAGCGAATTGATGCCATCTGCAAAAGCAGTTTTGTCCATAAACTCACAAGTACCTAATTGATTGAGTTGCTCGCGAAGTGGTAAAGAGTTAAAATAATTTGCCATTTTAGTATTGATTATCTGTTGATTAAATTGTATTGTATGTTGAATAAAAAATTACATGGTAAAAACCTGGTCTGCTTTGTCTAGAAACTCATTCTCAATGAGCTCTTCAGCTGGTTCAACAGCTTCAAACTCTTTCAGCTTTTCATGAAAACCTTTACTGGCTTTAATGATCGCTACTCTTGCACTTCTCACAAATTCTATAAGTCCATAAGGAGCCAATACTTCCACTAACCTATCTGTTTCTTCTCTGTGCCCGGTAGTTTCAAAAATGGTATAATCTTTTCTGATAACAACTGCTCTTGCTCCATATTCGCGCAACAATCTTTCTACTTTCAATTTTTCTGCAACTTCATCAGTAGAAACTTTGTATAATGCCATTTCCTGCCAGATGATTTCTTCATTGGTATTGAAATATGCTTTAAGTACTTCAATTTGTTTTTCAATTTGTCTGCAAAGTTTGCGAACCACTTCCTCTGTTTCGTTTATTACCACTGTAAAACGATGAATGCCTTCTGCTTCAGATGGTGAAACATTCAGGCTTTCGATATTAATTTTTCTCCGGGAAAAAATAATAGCAATGCGGTTTAATAAACCAACTTGATTTTCAGTATAAACAGTAATGGTATATTCTGCTTTCATTTGTTGATTATTTTAATCTGATTTCTGATACACTGCAACCTTGCGGTACCATGGGGAATACATTGTTTTCTTTACCAACCATCACTTCCAACAAATAAGAACCATTGTGCTCAAGCATGGTTTTAAGTGCCGATTTTAATATTGTTCGATCATCTACTGATTGCCCCGCAATACCATAAGCTTTTGCCAATTGAACATAATCAGGGCTTTGAATATCTACGAAAGAATAACGCTTGTCGTTAAACAATTGCTGCCATTGGCGGACCATTCCTAAAAAGCGATTGTTCAGTATCAAAATTTTTACATTCAATTCGGTTTGCATGATGGTTCCCATTTCTTGCAAAGTCATTTGAAATCCACCATCACCAATAACGGCAACTACCGTTCTATCCATCGCCCCAAATTTTGCCCCAATTGCAGCTGGTAAGGCAAAGCCCATTGTTCCCAAACCCCCAGAAGTGACATTGCTTTTAGATTGATTGAATTTGGCATATCTGCAAGCTACCATCTGGTGTTGTCCTACATCAGTTACTATAATTGCATCACCATTGGTGAGTTCATTTAATAAATGAATGACTTCTCCCATGGTAATTTCACCTTCTTTAGGATGCAATTCTTCTTGTATAACTATGTCGATTTCTTGTTGAGTATACTCATTGAATTTTGCTAACCAAGCAGTATGTTGTTTTGCTTCGATCAATTGAGTAAGCATTGGCAATGTTTCCTTGCAATCGCCCCATACAGGCACATCTGCTTTTACATTTTTATCTATTTCAGCAGGATCAATATCCAAATGAATAATTTTAGCCTGTTTGGCATATTTATCTAACCTTCCAGTTACCCGATCATCAAATCGCATTCCTATTGCAATCAATACATCACATTCATTGGTCAACACATTGGGGCCATAGTTTCCATGCATACCCAACATTCCAACGTTTTGCGGATGATCGGTTGGCAATGCACTTAAACCGAGGATTGTCCAAGCTGCCGGCAAACCGCCTTTTTCAATAAATGCTTTAAACTCTTTTTCGGCTTTACCTAAAATGATCCCTTGACCAAAAAGTACAAATGGTTTTTTTGCCTGATTAATCAATGCAGCTGCCTGTTCTATATATTCTTTACGAATGATCGGTTTAGGACGATAACTTCTGATATGATCACATTTTATATATCCTTCGTAATTGAATTTTTGAATCTGTGCATTCTTAGTGATATCAATTAATACAGGACCTGGTCTTCCGGTACGAGCTATATAAAATGCTTTTGACAATACATGCGGAATTTCAGCAGCATCAGTTACTTGACAATTCCATTTAGTTACAGGTGTAGTAATATTGATTACATCGGTTTCCTGAAACGCATCGGTACCTAATAGATGCGCAAATACCTGGCCAGTTATGCAAACCAATGGTGTGCTATCAATCATAGCATCAGCTAAACCAGTTACTAAGTTGGTTGCACCAGGCCCGCTTGTTGCAAACACAACCCCTACTTTTCCACTACTGCGTGCATAGCCTTGCCCAGCATGTATTCCACCTTGTTCATGACGAACTAGAATATGTTTTAATTGATCATTGTAATCGTACAATGCATCATAAATAGGCATGATAGCTCCACCAGGATATCCAAAAATAGTATCTACTCCTTCTGCAATACAGGCTTCTAAAACAGCTTGTGAGCCGGACAACTCACCCCCCTGACCCCCCTGAAGTGGGGGATTTAGTATCGCCGTTTTATTTTTACTTTCTATTTCAGTATTTACTGTATTCATAAAATTATTTTAATCATTTTATCTCCCCCCTTTAGGGGGCGGGGGGTTATATTTCATCAGTTACACAACCTTCAGAAGCATCTTTCACTGATTGTGCGTATTTAAACAATAATCCCTTTGTTGCATTTGGTGCAGGTTTTACCCATTTTGCTTTTCGTGCTGCTATAATATCATCTGCAACTTTTAAAGTCATTTTTTTGGTGGCCACATTTAACTCAATGATATCATCATTCTCTACCAGCCCAATCAATCCTCCACTTACTGCTTCTGGTGTAATATGCCCTACAACAAAACCATGTGTTCCGCCACTGAATCTTCCATCTGTGATCAATGCAACAGACTTACCCAAACCTGCGCCAATAATGGCCGATGTAGGCTTGAGCATTTCAGGCATACCGGGTGCGCCCTTTGGGCCCACGTTTCTGATTACTACTACATCACCTGCCTTGATCAAGCCAGAATTAATTCCTTCAATCAAAGCTTTTTCACCATCAAAAACCCTTGCAGGGCCTTCAAATAATTCACCTTCTTTTCCACTGATCTTTGCTACACTTCCTCCTGTTGCTAAGTTTCCAAACAATATTTGTAAATGACCTGTTGATTTGATTGGTCGCTCAATAGGTAGAATTACTTTCTGCTGATCAAAATCTAAATCAGGGATATCAGCCAAATTTTCAGCAATGGTTTTTCCTGTTACTGTTAAGCAATCTCCATGCAACATTCCTTTACTCAATAAATATTTCATTACTGCAGGAATGCCACTGTATTGATGAAGATCTTGCATCAAATAAGTGCCGCTTGGTTTGAAATCGGCCAATACAGGAACTTTATCACTGATGCGTTGAAAATCGGCCAAAGTAATTTCAACATCAACACTTTTTGCCATGGCAATTAAATGCAATACTGCATTGGTACTTCCACCCAAAACCATTACAATGGTGATTGCATTCTCGAATGCTTTAAAAGTCATAATATCTTTAGGGCAAATATTTTTTTCCAGTAAAACTTTAATGGCTTTACCTGCAGCCAAACATTCATTTTGTTTATCATCACTCAATGCTGGGTTTGAAGATGAAAAAGGTAAACTCATACCCAATGCTTCAATTGCTGAAGCCATAGTGTTAGCCGTATACATTCCCCCACAAGCACCAGCTCCAGGACAAGCATGTTGTACAATGCCTTTAAAATCTTCTTCATTTAAATTACCGGCCAACTTTTGACCTAATGCCTCAAATGCTGAAACGATATTTAAATGTTGTCCTTTATAATGACCTGCAGCAATTGATCCACCGTATATCATAATGGCTGGTCTATTCAATCTTCCCATTGCTATCAAGGAACCTGGCATATTTTTATCACAACCAGGCAAAGCAATTAATCCATCATAATATTGAGCTCCACAAACCGCCTCAATTGAATCTGCAATTACATCTCTACTCACTAAGGAATAACGCATTCCATCAGTTCCATTACTAATTCCATCACTAACGCCAATCGTATTAAAAATCAATCCCACTAAATCATTTTCCCAAACACCTTTTTTTACCACTTTAGCTAAATCATTCAAGTGCATATTACAAGTATTGCCATCATAGCCCATACTAACTATACCCACCTGTGCTTTTTTAAGATCTGATTCAGTTAATCCTATACCATACAACATTGCTTGCGCTGCAGGCTGCGTAGGATCTTGTGTAATTGTTTTACTGTATCTATTTAATTCCATTGCTTTGATTAATTTTTTTCATGCACTAAATCAGTATAGGCTTTTTGAATTTTTGCTCCTACACTATTTTGCCATTGTTTTGGAAATACTGTTGTATCAATTGATTCCCATCCTATTATTTCTGCTGCAGTACCACAAAAAAATGCAGCATCTGCTTCTTTTAATTGTTGAATGGTATAAGTACCTTCTGTTACCTGAATATGTAATTGCTCACAAATTTCAAAAACGGTGGCCCTTGTTATACCAGGAAGAATATGCCCTAATTCGGGTGTATATAAAGCGCCATCTTTCTCAAAAAAAATATTTGCACCAGGTCCTTCTGCTATATGATCGTTCATATCTAATAATAGCGCTTCGTCAAATCCCTTTGCTTTTGCTTCCTGACTAGCCATAATAGAATTTACATAATGCCCTGCTGCTTTTGCATGAATCTTAAAGGCTTTAGGGTTGGGTCTTTGAAAAGAAGAGGTCATCACCCGCAATAATTTATCACCCAAAAAAGGAGCCATTTCCCAAGCTTCAATAAATAAATAGGATTCAGTATTAACAGCAAAACTCATATTTGCTGGTGCATAAACTACAGGACGTATATATGCATTTTGAAAATTATTTTTCCTCAATACTTCATAAGTAGCATCAATTAAATCTTGTGTATGATAGGTATAAGGAAGATTGATGGATTGTGCTGAAACTTTCAATCTTTCAAAATGTTCGATGGGCTTAAAGATTTTAGTTTCGCCACTGGCAGTTTGATATGATCGAATACCTTCAAAAACAGAATATCCATAATGCAAAGACTGGGAATACAGATCCATTTTTGCATCAGCTGCTTTCACAAATTGTCCATTGTGAAAAATAATTGTTTCGTTATTATAATACATACAACGTTTATTTCAAGTAACAAAAAAACCCCGCTTTTGGCAGGGTTTATATTTTAAGTTTTTAGCTTTTTTATAAAACACCACCTTTCAACAAAGGAATAATAATGACAATTGTAATAATTGTCATTGCACTAATTGTAGTATAGATTCCTTTATTCAAAATGGTATTCATTAGAGAACTAAAGATAATCATACTTAAGTAGAAAACAAAGAACTATTCGAAATAATATTATTATACAAACAACTGTTTGTTTATATAATGGTTGAAGCATTTAGTGTAGCATTGCTACTCAACTCTTTTTTATTGTTTCTTTTTATATAGTCTGCTATTAAATCTCCAATAGCTGCTGTTCCATAGTTGTTGATAGGATCAATGTCTTTTGAAACAAAACTGTGTGTTAATGTCCAGTTGACTGCTTCTCGAACCAAATTAGCTTCTGTATATAAGTTGAAATGGTCTAACATCAACGCAGCAGACAAAACGGATCCCAAAGGATTAGCTATATCTTTTCCGGTTGCCTGAGGATAGGAACCATGTATCGGTTCAAACAAAGCCGATCCATTTCCGATTGATGCAGATGGCAGTAAGCCCAATGAACCACTCAATACACTTGCTTCATCGCTGATAATATCTCCAAACATATTCTCAGTAAGTACCACATCAAACTGAGCAGGGTTGATGATTATTTGCATTGCCGCATTATCAACAAACATATAATCTACAGAAACATCGGGGTATTGACTTGCCAATGACTGTACTACTTTTCGCCATAATCGCGAAGTTTCCAACACATTCGCTTTGTCAATCAGGGTTAATTTTTTTCTTCTTGTTTGAGCAGATTTAAATGCCAGGTGAGCAACTCTTTCAATTTCATAAGAATGATAAGCGCACTCATCAGTTGCAAAAGTTTGATCTTCGTTTAAAGATCGCTTTCCAAAATAAATGCCCCCTGTAAGTTCTCTAAAAATAATAAAGTCAACACCTTGTAGTTGCTTTGTTTTTAATGGAGATAAATGAGCCAAAGAAGCATAAGTATTGATGGGTCTGATATTTGCAAACAACTCCAACTCCTTGCGTAATTTCAACAAGCCTTGTTCAGGGCGAACTTTTGCTGAAGGATCATTGTCATATTTAGGATGGCCTATCGCTCCAAATAAGATAGCATCGCTTTGCTTGCAAATAGCTACAGTCTCATCTGGCAGCGGATTTCCTGTTTTATCAATTGCATCTGCTCCCATTAAAGCATGAGCAAATCTAAACTGATGGTCAAACTCCAATGCAATGGTATTGAGTACTTTTATAGATTGCGCCGTTACTTCAGGGCCAATACCGTCTCCGTTGACTACTGCTATCTTCTTATCCATATTATTCTTTGGTACTTTTTTCGAATTCACTGATGAGTTCCTTTTTGCTTAACAAAAAATCGATATCGTCATACCCATTTAATAAACAGGTTTTTTTATATGGATTGATCTCAAAATGAGATGAAGCTCCAGTGGTATCAATGGTAATTGTTTGAGCTTCTACATTAATTGTAAGAGTTGATTCATTTCCTTGTTGAAATATTTCCTGCAGAAAATTGTCTGAAACAGTTACTGGCAAAACACCGTTATTCAATGCATTGTTTTTAAAAATGTCGGCAAAGAAGCTTGAAACCACTGCATTAAATCCATAATCTAATAAAGACCAGGCAGCATGTTCTCTGGAAGACCCACAACCAAAGTTTTTTCCTGCAACTAATATTTCTCCTGTATACTGAGGTTGATTCAATGCAAAATCTTTTTTCGGCATTGATTCATCATTATTAATATAACGCCAATCACGAAACAAGTTTTTTCCAAATCCTTCTCTGGTGGTTGCTTTTAAAAAGCGTGCAGGAATGATCTGATCGGTATCAATATTTTCCATTGGCAATGGAACAAAACGACTATGTATTTTTTGTAAAGCTTTCATTTTTATTAATTATATCAACGCTCTAATATCTGTTACTACACCTGTAATTGCTGCTGCTGCAGCAGTTAATGGGCTTGCCAATAATGTTCTAGCTCCAGCACCTTGACGTCCTTCAAAATTTCTATTGGATGTACTAATACAATATTCTCCAGCAGGAATTTTGTCTTCATTCATTCCTAAACAAGCACTACAACCCGCTTGCCTTACCTGAAAACCAGCTTCCGCAAAAATTTGATCAAGTCCTTCGGCATGTACTTGTTTTGCTACTTGTTGAGAGCCTGGCACTATCATTACATGCACCGAACTATTTTTCTTTTTACCTTTTACCAAAGCAGCCACTTCTCTTAAATCTTCAATTCTGGAATTGGTACAACTCCCAATAAAAATATGTTGCACAGGCATCCCTAATAAAGATGCTCCTGATTCAAGCCCCATGTATTGCAATGCTTTGATAATATTATTTCGCTCGCCTTCATCAGCAATATTATCCGTTATAGGAATATTTCCATTGATGGCAATGCCTAATCCTGGATTGGTTCCATAAGTAATCATCGGTTGAATATCTGCTGCGTTGATATTGATTTCACTATCAAAAATGGCATCCGAATCAGAATACAATTGACTCCATTCATTGATGGAATCGTTCCATGCGGTTCCTTTTGGAGCGAAGGCTCTACCTTTTATGTATTCAAAACAAGTTTCATCTGGAGCAATCATTCCACCTCTTGCACCCATTTCTATACTCATATTACAAATGGTCATTCTTGCTTCCATAGAAAGAGATCGGATGGTAGTTCCTGCATATTCAACAAAATAACCTGTTGCCCCACTCGATGAAATTTTTGCAATGATGTAGAGTATGATATCTTTAGAAACAACTCCTTTTTGTAAAGCGCCTTCGATATTGATGCGCATTGTTTTAGGTTTTGTTTGTAATACACATTGAGAAGCAAAAACCATTTCAACTTCACTGGTACCAATTCCAAACGCAATTGTACCAAATGCGCCATGGGTGGAAGTATGACTGTCTCCACATACAATGGTCATACCTGGCTGAGTTATGCCTAATTCAGGACCAATCACATGCACAATACCTTGGTATGGATGACCTAAGCCATATAATTCAACTCCATGCTTCTCACAATTTTCAATCAATTGCTCTACCTGCATTCGAGATAACTCATCTTTAATGGGCAAATGCTGATTTAAAGTAGGAACATTATGATCAGCTGTTGCAATGGTTTGCTTTGGCCTGAAAAGTGAAACACCTCTTTGTTCAATTCCTTTAAATGCTTGCGGACTTGTTACTTCATGAATAAAATGTCGATCGATGTACAAAACAGAAGGACCATTGTTAATAGTTTCTACAACATGTTTGTCCCAGATTTTATCGAAAAGTGTTTTTCCCATTGATTCTTAGATTGATTATGCAATTGCATTTTCTGGAACATGGGCTTCTGCCATTGCTCTCAGATCGCTTTCTACTACTTCTTTTTTACTATCTGCAATTTTTACAAATGCCTGATACAAATGATCGATATCATTTCTATTAAATTCATACCCCAATTTTTGAAAACGATATGCAAGTGCACTTCTCCCACTTCTTGCAGTCAATACAATTTTACTTCCTTCAGCACCTACCTGTTCAGGATTAATGATTTCGTATGTCTGAGCGTCTTTTAAAAATCCATCTTGGTGAATTCCGGAAGAATGTGAAAATGCATTTGCGCCAACAATTGCTTTATTGGGTTGAACAGGCATACGCATGATATCTGATACTTCTCTGCTCAAAGGATTGAGCATTTGTGTTTTAATATTGGTATAAAGCCCTAAGTGTTTGTGTTGTTGAATGATCATTACCACTTCTTCTAAAGAAGTATTTCCTGCACGCTCTCCTAATCCGTTAATGGTACATTCTATTTGTCTAGCGCCGTTAATAACACCACTAATGGAGTTGGCTGTTGCTAATCCTAAGTCGTTATGACAATGACATGAAAGAATGGCTTTATCCATATTAGGTACATGGTTCATTAAATAAGCGATTTTTTCGCCATACTGATAAGGCAGGCAATAACCAGTGGTATCTGGTATATTTACTACCGAAGCTCCTGCAGCAATAACTGCTTCAACTATTCTTGCTAAGTATTCGTTATCGGTTCTACCAGCATCTTCTGCAAAAAATTCCACATCATCGGTAAAATTTCTTGCCCATTTAACTGCTTGAATAGCTCTTTCTAAAATTGCTTCTTGAGTGGTATTGAATTTTGCTTTGATATGAAAATCAGAAGTGCCAATACCAGTGTGAATGCGTGGACGAACTGCATATTTTAATGCTTGTGCTGCAACTTCTATATCTTTTTGTACCGCTCTGGTTAATCCACAAACAGTTGCTTTTTTGATTACCCTTGATATGGCTTGAACCGATTCAAAATCGCCAGGACTAGAAATAGGAAATCCTGCCTCAATAATATCAACTCCTAATTCTTCTAATTGAAGGGCTAAAGCTAATTTTTCTTTTGTGTTGAGTTTACAGCCTGGCACTTGTTCCCCATCACGAAGTGTGGTATCGAAAATCTGAATTTGTTGATCCATAACCCTAATTTGAATGATATTGATAAAAAGACAGGCTCGTGTAGGTTGTTATTGATTGCCTTAAATAACAACTGTACGGCCTGTCATATTCGAATGTAGAATGTATTATCTTCGAAATTGGATCAATATTGATTCGAAAATACACTGGTTAAGGAACAACAATTCGGCTAAAACCCTTACCAGTATTGATTTTTTGAACAAACAAATTACGATGCCCAACCGCAGCGCAGATGCCCTTTTTCAATTGGTTCATTCACTAGAAAGGGCAGAAAAACGCAATTTTAAGCTATATATGACCAGAAATTCGGCTTCTGGCAACCTTAAAGTAATTCAGCTATTTGATGCGCTCGATAAAATGAAGGACTATGACGAGTCGGTATTATTGGCTAAAAACCCAACTATTCAAAAACAACAGTTATCTAATTTAAAGGGCCATCTATATCAAGAGATCTTAGCTAGTTTAAGATTATTAAAACAAGAAAGCAATATTGATCTTCAATTGCACGAGCAATTGGACTTTGCCAGAATTTTATACAACAAAGGTTTGTACTTGCAGAGTTTGAAAATATTAGACCGGGTTAAAGACTTAGCAAAAGCAAATAACCAGGTTACATATATACAGCAGGTTTTGTTTTTAGAGAAAAAGATCGAAAGCTTACATATTACCAGGAGTATGCAAGACAGAGCAGATGTATTGTGTAATGAAGTAGATGAAACCAATGCCCGTTTAGAAATCATCAGTAAGCTATCCAATATTGCCCTCTTACTATACGCATGGTACATCAAACATGGAATCGCCAGAAACGAAGAAGATAAAAAAGGCTTAGATGCCTATTTTAAAGACCCTGTTTTTAATGAATCGCAATTGTATAAAGGTTTCTACGAAAGACTATACCTGAATCAATGTTATTGCTGGTATGCATTTATTAATCAAGAATTCTTATTGTATTATAGACATACGCAAAAATGGGTAGACCTTTTTCATTTGGAACCTAAAATGATTGAAGTGGAAACTGCGCATTATATCAAAGGGATGCACAATTTATTATCCGCGCATTTTGATTTAAGGAATTATAGAAAGTTCAATGAAACCATTTTAATATTTGAGCAATTCATTAATACTCCTATTGTTCAGGAAAATCAGAATAACCTGATACAAACATTTACTTATTTGTATACTGCCAAATTGAATAAGCATTTCATGGAAGGCACATTTACAAAGGGTATACAGCTGGTCCCGGAGATTGAAGCTAAACTAAAAGAGTATGAATTATACTTAGATGGGCATCGAATTTTAGTATTCTATTATAAGATTGCATCATTGTATTTTGGAAGTGGAGATAGTGAAAAAAGTATTGATTATTTAAATAAGATCATCAATTTAAAATTAGACCTCAGAACAGATCTACAATGTTATGCGCGTTTATTGCACCTGATTGCACATTATGAATTGGGAAATTATGAGTTATTACAATACTTATTAAAATCGGTCTACCGATTCATGGCCAAAATGCAAAATTTAAGCACAGCGGAAGAAGCCATATTTGGATTTTTGAGAAATGCCTTTAGCAGTTCGCCCAAAAAAGTAAAACCACTTTTTGAAAGTTTATTGATTGAATTAAAATTAATTTCCGATCAGCCTTTAGAAAACAGGGCATTTATGTATTTGGATATTATATCGTGGTTGGAAAGTAAGATTCAGCAAAAGCCTGTTCAAACAATTATTCGACAAAAGTTTTTGGCTTCTAAAAAGAGAATGAACGACTAGCTTAAAATGGCATCGTTCACCGGAAATTCGATAGAAATTTTACATCCCATATTTGATGCAGCAACAATACTGATAGTTCCCCCAAATAATTCAACCCTGCTGGTGATATTATAAATACCAATTCCATTTTTTTGAGTACTCGTATCAAATCCAATACCATCATCACTCACAATGAGATAAATTATTTGTTCATTTCTGCCCAACTCGATAGTACAATGCTTTGCAGCTGCATGTTTCAACACATTGCTTACTTGTTCCTGAATAATTCTGAAAATGCTTAATTTAAAATCGTACCGTATATCATTTTCAAAAAAACTTTCGGAATTAAAATGAATTTGTACAGTATTCAGTGCAGCTACATCATCAATTATACTATCGATGGCTTTAACCAATCCAAAATCTTTGATTAAAGGAGTAACTAAATTTTTGGTAAGCTTTCTGATCTCTTCAATGGCATTGAAAATAAAATTAGCAGACTGTTTTAAAATATCAGAGCCACCTTCTTGTTTTTTTTCTGCTGAAGCAATATACATCATCGCAACAGTGAGTTGTTGATTTACATTATCGTGCAATTCTCTGCTCAAATCATGCCTTTCCTTTTCCTGGGCAATAATTACTGCTTCTGCAATTTCTTTTTGTTTTAAGTTTCTTTCCTCTTCCAGTTTTTGCTCCATCGCCATCCTCGTGCTCAAGGTATTTTCTAAATTCCTTTTTCTTTCAATGCTATATTGAATTGATTTTGCCAATAATTTTTCTTCGAATTCTCCTTTTACCAAATAGTCTTGCGCTCCTTTAGACATGGTTTCCAATGCCATTTCCATATCTGCTAAACCAGTCAAAACAATTATTGGTATATCAGATGCAATTTGATTGATATGCTCAAAGGAATCAATACCAGCACTATCCGTAAGAGAGAGATCCAATAAAATTAATTGGGGCTTATTGCTTTCTAATAATAAAACAGCTTCACCAAAACTATTGGCGCGATATATTTTTTCGATGTTTAACCTTGTTTTCCACAACAGACCTTCCAGTACAAACAAATCAGCCGGATTGTCTTCTACTACTAAAATGGTTAAAAGTTGTGGGACATCAGGCATAAATTCTTTCTATAGCATCTTTAAATTTCTCCATGACTACTTTTCTTTTCAAGCTCATTTTAGGAGTCATTTCTCCGGTTTCAATAGTCCATTCGCGAGGCAATAATTCAAACTTCTTTACCTGCTCTACATGATTAAAATAAGTATTGAAACTTTCTACTAACCCTCTATACAATTCCAAAACCTTTGGATGATTCACTACATCTTCGTTGGTAGTATAAGGAATATTTTTTTCGCGCATCCATTCAGCCAAAGTAGCAAAGGAAGGCACAATGAGTGCACCCACAAATTTCTTTTCGGCGCCTACAATCATTACCTGCTCAACAAAAGGGCTTTCTTTTAACTTATTTTCAATTGGTTGGGGAGCTACATATTTACCACCACTAGTTTTGAATAACTCTTTTTTACGATCGGTTATTTTCAAAAACTTGTTTTCATCCCATACGCCAATATCACCAGTTAATAACCAGCCATCTATAACCGTTTCTGCTGTAAGATCAGGTCGCTTATAATAACCCTTCATTACGCATGGACCACTTACTAAAATCTCTCCATCTTCGGCTAACTTAACTTCAATGCCGGTAATTGGAGGTCCGACTGTTCCAAATTTAGTTCCTCCTTTTTCTTGTCTGTTTACACAAATTACAGGGCTATTTTCTGTTGGACCATAGCCTTCGTAAACATTGACACCTGCAGCATTAAAAATGCGCAAGAGTTTTACCTGACATGCTGCTCCTCCTGTAATGATATAGGAAATATTACCGCCTAATGCCTCTCTCCATTTAGAGAAAATCAGTTTATTGGCAATAGCAAGTTGAACGTTATACCAAATACCACC
>REAV01000084.1 GCA_004294465.1 Sphingobacteriia bacterium
AAACGGAGGTTTCCATTCCATATGCAGAAATTCCTCATTTTCCGATCAGTACCGTAGAAGGTCATACAGGTAATCTCATCTTAGGTGAATTGAGTGGTAAAAAAGTGTGGGTTATGTCCGGAAGATTTCATTTCTATGAAGGATATACAGCAGAACAAGTAGCTTATCCTGTTCGAGTGATGCACATGTTAGGTGTAAACACTTTATTGCTTTCCAATGCAGCAGGTGGAGTCAATACCAGTTTCAAAGTGGGAGACCTCATGATCATTAACGATCATATTAGTATGTTCACCATCAACCCATTATTGGGTAAAAATGAATCAGCTTTAGGAACTAGATTCCCCGATATGAGCGAACCTTATTCCAAGGACTTAATTCAAAAAGCAAAATCAATTGCAGCACAGCATCAAATTGAATTGAAGCAAGGTGTGTATACTGGTGTAACAGGTCCTACATTCGAAACAAGGGCAGAGTATAAAATGATACATATTTTAGGAGGCGATGCAGTTGGAATGAGTACTGTTCAGGAAACCATTGCCGCTGTTCATTGCGGAATGAAAGTATTTGCAGTTAGCGTAATTACCGATTTAGGCATTCGCGAAGAAGAGAATATTATTACTCATGAAGAAGTTTTACAGGCAGCCAAAGACGCGGAGCCTAAATTAACTTTATTGTTCAAGGAGTTGGTAAATTTGGTTTCATAAAAGCAGTGGAAATGAACCGCAGCAGTTGTATTAGATACTTATTATTCTTTTTGTTGCTTTGTGGCAATTTGATATTGGTAAATGCCCAAGGTATACAACAATTGAGTAATTTTCAGAATGGTTCTTTTGGTTCTGGTGGAAGAGGGCCAACAGGGAGCGGTTCAAAAAAAGATTCTTTACAAAAAAGGGATCGATTTGCCGATTCGATAACCATATTCTATCGTTATTTTGATTCTACACGAAACAGAACAATTGATTCCTCCATTAATGATTTCACTACCCGATTTCCAATGCCTTATACGTATCATCATTTAGGCAATTATGGAACTGCTGCACAATCTTTGCTATTTAATCCTTTAATGAAAGCAGGTTTCGATGCAGGCTTTCATCAATACGATATTTATCAATTTAGTTTAGCCAACACCAAGTTTTACCAAACTACAAGACCCTATACTGAATTGGCATATGCGTTAGGGAGTAAAGCAGAGCAATTAATTGATCTCAAACATACACAGAACAGAAAAACGAATTTCAATTTTAGTATTGAGTATCGTTTTAGCAATGCCCCAGGATTTTTAAAAAATCAAAATGTAAGTCATAACAATTTTAGATTTACTTCTCACTATCAAACCAATAACAGGCGTTACGAATTTTTTCTGGTCTTGTTGTCTAATAAAGCGGCTTCTTCCGAAAACGGGGGGTTGGTAAATATTAAGCAGTTAGACAGTTTAGCATTAAACAATCCCTATGAGTTAGAAACAAGAATGGGAAAGGTAGGAGCGGCCAATAGCAATCCATTCAATACCACTGTAACAACCGGAAACATTTATCGGGAAACAGATTTTTTATACCGTCATCATTATGATTTTGGTAAAAAAGATTCCATTGTAACAGATTCGGTAACCTATAAAATATTCTATCCAAGATTCCGGATAGAACATGATTTAAAAATCACCCAACAGGAATTTCAGTTTTTTGATAACAATGTTGATTCAGGCAGGTATAAAACTTATTTTAATTACAATGCAGTAACTGGAGTGAATATTACTAATAGAGATAAATGGACTAATATCCAGAATGTGTTTAGTCTATTAACATTTCCAGACAAGAATAATCAAAGTCAGTTTTTTAAAGCAAGCATTGCTTTACAGAATTTGAAAGGACAATTTGATACAGTGAATACTTCTAATTTCTATAATGTATATACTGCAGCAGAGTATAGAAACAGAACCAAGAACCTGGTTTGGGATATCGAAGCCAATGGAAAATTTTATATCAATGGATTGAATGCCGGAGACTATAGCATCAATGGAAATATGAAAAGACTCTTGGGAAAAAAGATAGGGTATTTGACCATTGGGTTTCAAAATGTAAATCGTTCACCATCTTTTATTCTCGATCCTTTGAGTAGTTTTCCGTTGAAAAACAAACAAAATTTTTCCAAAGAAAACACCATTCGTTTATTTGTCAATTATGAGAATCCGAAAAAACGATTCAAGTTTGGTGCAGAATATTTTGCAGTGAATAACTTTATGTATTTCGATAGTTTTTATACTGCCAGGCAAGAAGCATCATTGTTTAATGTGTTGCATTTGTCTGCAGAAAAAGTGTTCAAATTGGCAAAAAATTGGAACTGGTATGCCGAAGTGCATTTTCAACAAACAACAGGAAACCCTCCAGTAAATATTCCTTTTTTCTTAACCAGAAACAGAATTGCATTCGAAGGAAATTTTTATACCAATTTGTTTATTTCAACTGGGTTTGAAGTAAGATATCATTCGGGGTATATGGCCGATAATTATAGCCCACAAATGGGCCAATATTTTTATCAGAATACCAACACCATCAATAATCGACCAGATGTCAACGCTTTTCTGCATTTTAGGATCAAAAGCTTCAAAGGCTTTTTGAGGGTGGAGAACCTCAATACTTTAAATCTGGAAGCAGGTAATATTGGCTTCACCAAGCGCAATCTTATGGCGAATGAGTATGTAGCACCAGGTCTGATGATGCGATTTGGAGTTTGGTGGAATTTTATCAATTAATGCCTAACTTCGTAGGGTGAAGCGCAGCATTTCCATATTCATACTGGCGATATACCTTTTAGGTGCAACCGATGCTTATCAACTCTTAAAGCTTCCCTTATTTGTGCATCATTTTATCACGCATCATGAAGAAAACCCTAATTTATCTTTAGCAGGTTTTATCAAGATACACTATTTAGATCCGGTAGTAGTAGACGACGATTATGCACAAGACATGCAATTGCCTTTTAAAACCCATGAAATTGACAGTTGCTTTGTAAGTGCAGTAACAATGCCTTTGCAAAAAATCTCGATCGAAGCTCCATTACTTCCTTTACCTGATATTACTTATTCAAGTATAGTGCAAACGCGATATTATTACCAACCAATGGTGAATATCTTCCAGCCTCCCAAAGCAGTTTCTCTGCTATTATCTGCTTAATTTTCACCTGCTGTAATGCAGCCATTGTTCATTTTTATATAATCAATATTTTAGATGTTGGTTATAGCATTATCGTATATATATGCTGAATAAAATAATTGATTTTTCTATTCGGAATAAATTGATCGTATCGCTATTTATTCTCGCCCTCATTATTGGTGGAATTTATTCTGCCATGAAATTGCCTATTGATGCAGTGCCTGATATAACCGATAATCAAGTATTAGTAATTACTAGTTCTCCCGGATTAGGTGCACCTGATGTGGAACGTTTTATTACAGTTCCTGTAGAACAGGTTACCAGAAATATTCCTGGCATTAAAGAGCAAAGAAGTTTTTCTCGTTTTGGATTGAGTTTAGTGACCATTGTTTTCGACGATCAAACCGATGTGTATTGGGCAAGGCAACAAGTGAGTGAGAGATTGGTGAATGTACAATCACAGATTCCTACGGGAATGGGAACTCCTGAAATGGGGCCTGTAACTACAGGTTTGGGAGAAATATTTCAATATGTAATCAAAACAAAAAAAGGCTACGAAGGCAAATACAGTTTAACTGAATTGCGGTCAATTCAAGATTGGATAGTGCGTAAACAATTAATGGGTACCCAGGGAGTAGCAGATGTTAGCAGCTTTGGAGGTTCTGTAAAACAATATGAAGTAGCCGTTAAAACAGATCAGCTAAAAAGTTTTGGGCTATCTATTACCGATGTATTCAATGCTTTAGAAAACAATAATCAAAATGCAGGTGGATCCTATATAGAAAAAGGACCCAATGTACTTTTCATCAGAACGGAAGGATTGGTAAAACAATTAGCAGACATAGAAAACATAGTTGTAAAAAGAGTTAATGGTTCTATACCGGTTTTGGTTAAAAATATTGCTGTTGTACAATTTGGCACTGCTGTAAGATATGGTGCAACTGTGTATGGTGCAGAAGGAGAAGTGCCAGGGGCAGTAGTGATGATGTTAAAAGGTGCCAATAGCAACGAAGTGATTCACACCATTAAAGAAAAAATTAAAGAAATAGAAAAATCACTGCCAGAAGGGGTAATAATCGAACCATTTCTCGACAGAACTAAAATGGTGGACAATGCAATAAGCACAGTAAAAACCAATTTAATGGAAGGGGCATTGATTGTTGTTTTTGTACTGGTACTTTTTTTAGGAAATTTAAGGGCTGGGTTCATAGTGGCTTCAGTAATACCATTGTCTTTGCTATTTGCGATGATATTAATGAATCTCGCAGGCACCAGTGGAAACCTCATGAGTTTAGGGGCTTTGGATTTTGGGTTATTGGTTGATGGTGGAGTGATTATTGTAGAAGCAGTATTACACAAATTGCAGCATGGTATACGGCACAAAACAGGATCTATTCTGAGTCAGGAAGAAATGGATTTAGAAGTAAGGGATAGTTCTTCAAAAATGATGAATGCAGCTGCATTTGGTCAAATCATCATCTTAGTTGTTTATTTACCAGTATTGTCTTTACAGGGCATCGAAGGAAAGATGTTCCGTCCGATGGCCGAAACGGTTTCATTTGCCATATTGGGAGCATTTGTATTATCGCTCACGTATATTCCAATGATGAGTGCTTTGTTTTTAAGTAAGAAAACCAACTTGCCAGCCAGCTTTTCTGATAGAATGATGCACAGCATCAACAGTTGGTACAAACCAATTCTTAAAAAAATATTGACCATTCCAAGAACCATTGTAGGAGCAAGTTTTTTATTATTAATTATTGCTGGTTTTATCATGTCTACATTGGGTGGAGAGTTTATTCCTAAACTCGAGGAAGGAGATTTTGCAGTGGATACCAGATTATTAACAGGGTCTTCATTGTCTAATACAGTTGCTGCAACACAACGTACCGCAAAAGTGTTGCTCGATTCATTCCCAGAAGTAATTAAAGTGGTTTCAAAGATTGGTTCTGGAGAAATTCCTACAGATCCAATGCCTATAGAAGCAGCGGATATGATGGTTATTTTAAAGGACAAGCATGAATGGACCAGTGCTAAAACATTTGATGAACTGGCAGAAAAAATGAGTCAATCATTGCAACAAGTGCCTGGTGTAACCACGGGCTTTCAGTATCCTGTACAGATGCGATTCAATGAATTAATGACTGGTGCAAGACAGGATGTGGTATGTAAAATTTTTGGCGATGATTTAGATAGCTTAGCCAAATTGGCTGAAAGAATGGGTGTATTGATTAATAAAGTAGAGGGAGCCAAGGATCTTTATGTAGAAACAGTTACGGGAGTACCGCAAATGGTGATTAATTATAATCGGTCAGCTATTGCCAGATACGGTGCAACAGTAAATGAAATCAATCGAACTGTTCAGGCCGCATACGCGGGAACTGCTGCTGGTGTTGTGTTTGAAGGCGATCGTCGTTTCGACCTTGTAGTTCGGTTAAACAATGAACAAAAGAATGATCTGTCTTATATCGGTAATTTAATGGTGGGTATTGCCGATGGTAAATCTGTGCCATTGAATGAACTGGCAACCATCGAATTAAAAGAAGGTCCTTATCAAATTCAAAGAGAGGAAGCCAGAAGAAGAATCATGGTTGGTTTCAATGTGAGAGGAAGAGATGTGCAATCCATTGTAAAAGAATTGCAAGATAAAGTAAACCAAAAAATAAAACTACCTGCAGGCTATTCCATTACCTATGGTGGTCAGTATGAAAACCTTCAAAAAGCAACAGCAAGATTGTCCATTGCATTACCGATTGCACTGTTATTGATTTTTGTGTTGTTGTATTTTGCATTTAATAAGATCAAATACGGGTTACTCATTTTTTCTGCAATACCATTATCAGCAACAGGTGGAATATTTAGTTTATGGTTACGCGGAATGCCATTTAGTATTTCAGCTGGCGTAGGCTTTATTGCTTTATTTGGCGTTGCTGTGTTAAATGGTATTGTACTTATCACAGAAATTGTGCGATTAAGAACAACCGATCCTTCAGATGTGAAAGACATTATTCTTCATGCGATCGAAATAAGAATGCGTCCTATTTTAATGACTGCTGCTGTGGCTTCTCTGGGATTTTTGCCAATGGCCATCAGCTCTGGAGCTGGTGCAGAGGTTCAACGACCATTGGCAACTGTTGTAATTGGAGGGTTGCTAACAGCCACAGTACTCACATTAATGGTATTGCCATGTCTGTATTTATTGTTTGATAGAAGAAGTAAACAAGTTAATATGAAAGCATTAACACTTATTGGTGTAATGAGCCTTGGAACCATGTTGAATGCTCAGAAAAGCACCATGAATCTACCCATGCATTTAGAAGAGGTTTTACAAAAAGCAATTGAACAAGCACCTTCTTTAAAAGTAAATCGCTTACAAGAAAAGTACTACAGTTATTTGCCAGGCACAACAGGTGAAATTCCTAAAACACAATTCAATACTGAGTTGGGAAATTATAATACGGCTGCATTCGATGCAAGATTCAGTATTGTACAACCTTTGAATTCAGGCGCTATTAATAATCAACAGAAAAATGTTTTCGAAAAATTCCTGGCCACTGCAAAGGCAAATACACAGGTTCAAATAATGGATGTAAAAAGACTGGCAAGACAGCTCTATGTGCAGCTTCAATACATTCAAGCCAATCAATTGCTTTTACAAAATATTGATAGTATTTACGGGCAGTATTTAAAAATTGCGAGTCTGCGATTTGAAAAAGGGGAGACTAATCTACTGGAAAAAATGTCTCTGGATAATACGGTCATGCAAAATAGATTGTCCATTAATATGCAAGAATCCGAATTAAAAGCAGTGCAAATGCAATTGGGTTTATTGTTACAATCCGAATTGCCCATTATAGCATTAGATCCTTTAGAAGCAAAGACCAGATTATTCGATTCGGCACAATGGAGAAATAATCCATCCATTGTTTTAAGTATGCAGCAGCAGGAAGTAGCAGCTGCCGAAACAGCATTGGCCAAAGCAAGGTTGAAGCCAGATTGGTTATTGGGTTATAATAATCAATCATTGAATGGTTGGCAAATGTTAAACGATCGATCAGAAAAATTATACAGTATGGGCAATCGATTCTCATCGGTTACACTGGGGATGTCGATACCTGTTTTTAATAAGTCTCAAAAGCAAAAAGTCAATGCAGCCAAAGCCAATGAGGAAGTAGCAGCAGCGGTAACAACGGCAACCACCATCGGCCTTCAATCTAAACTGGATAGAGCATGGCAGGAATATGAGAAATACAATAAGGCAATGATATACTATCAGCAAACTGCGCTCAAGCAATCCGATATCATTATCAAAACCGCCAACTTAAGTTATCGCAATGGACAGATCAATTATATTGAATGGGGAACATTGCTGAATCAAGCCATCAATATTAAAACACAATATTTAGAAACACTTCGCCAAGTGAATATAGCGGAGTCGGAATTACATTATTTATTGAATAATTAAATCATTATGAATAAAATTATCATTTTACTATTGGCTGTAACAATTGTCAGTTGTACTTCAGCAAAAAAAGAAGAGCCCGTTAAACCAGCTGAATTGGAGTCTTCCATAGTATCCCTAACAGGCCAGCAATTAAAGCAGGCCGAAATACAAATCAGTTTGGCTCAAACTAAAACTTTGCATGAGACCATTTTAGTAAATGGCATGGTGGATGTGCCACCACAAAATATGGTTTCTGTGAGTTTTCCGCTGGGTGGTTATTTAAAGAAAACCCAATTATTGCCAGGTATGAGTGTACGTAAAGGAGAAGTTATTGGATTGATGGAAGACCAGAGTTATGTGCAATTACAACAGGACTATTTAGTAGACAAAGCAAAAATGGATTTTTTGTCTGCAGATTTAAAACGGCAGAAAGAGTTAAGTGATGCAGATGCAACGAGTAAGAAAAGCTACCAGCAAGTATTGAGCGATTATACAATGACGCAAGTGATGCTCAAAAGTCTGGAGGAGAAATTGAAAATCATTGGCATTGATCCAGCACATTTATCAGTGTCCAATATTTCCAGAACAGTTTCTTTAAGAGCACCAATTGATGGCTTTGTAACCAAGGTAAATGTGAATATTGGCAAGTATGTGAATCCAGCAGATGTTTTATTTGAATTGGTCAACCCCGATGATATTCATGCTGCATTATCTGTATTTGAAAAAGACATGCCATTGATTAAAAAAGGCATGAAAGGAACGGTAGCATTGTCGAATGATCCGAATAAAAAATATGAAGTGGAAGTGTTGCTCAGTACTAAAAACATCAATGAAGAAAGAACAGGCCTGGTGCATTGTCATTTTGAGAATCCCAGCCACGATTTATTACCTGGCATGTTTTTGAATGGAAGTTTTGATTTAGCTGCTACAGCTTCTAAAGTTTTACCAGAAGAATCAGTAGTAAGGTTTGAAGGAAAAGAATATGTGTTTATAGCCAAAGACTCCAGTCATTTTGAAATGGTAGAAGTGCAAACTGGTACAAAGCAAGAAGGATTTGTTTCAATTAAACCCTTGATTACCGTTAATTGGGAGAACACACAATTTGTTACCAAGAATAGTTATCGCTTATTGGGCATGCTTAAAAACAAGGCCGAAGAAGAATAAATAAAAGAGTGGAAGAAACATTAAGGTGCTAAAAAAGCATCGAGCGGAGCTTCTATACCATAGAAGCCAGCCAGCTTTTGAATCACTTCTTCTACAACTGCGTCCGGGCAGCTAGCGCCACTGGTCATTAAAATGCGTAGTGGCGTTATTGAAGGAAGAAAATTATTTATTTGTATTAATTCTTTTGTTTGCCAGTTGCAATGGATAATACTGTTTTGATCAATGATTTTATCAGGAGCATCAATAAAATAAGTAGGCAATTTGGCTTCGCATAATTCCACTAAATGAGAGCTATTGCTGCTATTATGACCACCCACTACAATGGCCAGATCGGCAGGAGTATCGAGCATTCCGGTTACAGCAGACTGATTATCGTTGGTAGCATAACACAAAGTGTCTCTTGTGTCGGCAAAACGTTCGCCAATGGTCGTATTATTGAGTTGAAAATGTTGTTGGATAATATTTTTCAAATAATCTGATATGGCTTGTGTATCAGTGGCTAATTGAGTTGTTTGATTCACTACCCCAATTTTTTGCAAATCAGTTTCAATATTAAATCCTTCGGAATAATTGCCCTTGAATTCGGAATAAAATAAATCAGCCAGTTTTTCTCCAGTAATATACTTGGCTAATTCAATGGTATCATTCATGTCATTTACAATCACCGTGGGTGTATTGGCAGAAGCATGAGAAAAAGTGGCCCTTGTTTCTTCATGTTTAGGTTTGCCATGCACCACTACACTATATCCTTTCTGTGCAATTTGTTCGCTGCGATTCCATACTTTTTCTACAAATGGGCAAGTAGTATTGTATTTTTCAATGGCTATCCCTTTTTGCTGGAGTAATTTTTCTATTTCAAGCGTAGTGCCAAATGCAGGAATGATCACCACATCATCCGCATTGATCTGGTCGAAAGGAATAATTTGTTTGCCATAAGTGTCTTGCAGAAAACTCACTCCACGAGCAATTAAATCGGCATTAACCTGGGGGTTATGGATCATCTCACTCAATAAATAAATTTTCTTGCCAGGGTTTTGATCGATGGTATTGAAGGCAATTTCGATGGCATTTTCAACCCCATAACAAAATCCAAAATGGCGGGCTAAATAAATATGAATAGGTCCCAAATTTAAAAGGGTAGGGGTAAAATCTTTTTTTAATTTATCCGCAGCTTTTCTTTGTTCCTTAATCTTACTGATTAAATTACTTCTGTATATATTGGGTATGCTGAATTGTTTCATTGCTTATTTAAACAACGAAGGTACTGAATTGTTTTTTGAGTAAGACCGTATGCAATTACTTTATAATTGTATTCAACCTGCCCCAAAGTTCATTATCAAATCCTGAAACTGCAAACATTACCGTTCCAGCTGATTCGCCCATTCTAATGACCACTAGTTTTTGTGAAGGAACAACATATATTTTCTGGTCATTCTTCCCTAATGCAGCATACATTTCAGCAGGCGCATTGGGAATAAGTGAACCAGGAAAAACGATTTGTAAAGTGGGAACCATGGAGCTTGTTTTTCCATTCAACCAAGTTAGGTAACCATAACTGAGGTTGAGGTTTTGTGAACTATTGATTTGGTTATTGATATAATTAGTGTCACTGAGAATTGGAGTTTGGTCCCATTTTCCTTTGTTAAGCATTAACAAACCAAACCTTGACATACTTCTTGCATTACTGAATAGCACATTGTTCGAATTGAGTGATTTTAGCCAAATTCCATTCATGCCAATTCTGTCCCTGATTTTTTGCTGAAAATAATTATTGAAATTAGTGCCACTGGCTGTTTCAATTACTTTATCCAGTAAAGTATAAGCAGCATTGTGATAAGCCCATCTACTGCCTGCATCGGCTTTATAAGTTAAGCAAGAAGGTAATGTGCAATCACTATCCGGAACACCATCATCCAAGCCAGAGGTCATTGTTAATTGATGCCTAATCGTAATTAAGTTTTCTTTTACTAAAGGAGCAGAGCTGAATCCAGTTCCAAGGTATTGATTTGATCGGTTATTGATATTCAGTAAACCTTCTTGTTGAGCAATGCCTACTAAAAAGGCCGTCATTGTTTTTCCTGCCGATGCCCAATACCAGGAACTGTCTCTGGTAAATGTTCCAAAATACCTTTCAACAACTATTTTTCCATTTTTTAGAATAATAAATGCCTTGGTGTTTTTAGTGCCTAAATAAGTATATAAATTATTTAATTCGGTTTCATTCCAGCCAAGAGTAGCAGGACTGGTGGTTTGCCAATCCGTTCCGCTTGTTGGTGGAAAATACATTGGATCACTTGAGTTAATGGGAGGAATGGTATTGATAGGATCAGTACTTGTTTTTTTACAACTACTGATCAATAGACTTAGCAACAGCATTAATTTGATGGAAGATTGCATGTCAATTTTTATTTTTGACTATTAAAAGGCCCGAAAGTTTATTTGATGGATCAATATTTTTCAATCCTCAATAAGCTAAAAAACTCCTTTTCATCCAATTCCCTAACTTCCCCCGGTTGTAAATTGCCTAATGTTAGGTCTTCAATGCTCACTCTCACCAATCTTTTTACTTTATGGCCAATGGCTTTCACCATTTTTCTTACTTGATGAAATTTGCCTTCTGTTAAACTAATACGCAGCCAGGTATAATCAATATGCTCGGTCATTATATAGGGGGAATTGAAATTGAACGGTGGGTTGGCAACTATTTCGGCTTTGCAAGCACTCATATAGGTTGCCCCATTTTCAATGACCATTGCTACACCATTTTGCAATCTTGCAATATTTTCTGGGCTCACCTGTTTATTGACCAATACCATATAAACCCGCTCATGTGGTTTTTCTCCCTGAAACAATAATTTGGTCACTTTTTTATTGGTCGTTAAAATCAATAAGCCTTCTGAGAGATTGTCTAGTCTGCCAATGGCATGAGTACCTTCCGGAAAATCAAAATCAATATCGCCCAGCAGATTCACTTCATGACTACTCACAAATTGCGAAACCATATTGTATGGTTTGTTCAGAATAAAATATCTATGCGCAGCCAAACTCATATCTCTTATCTCTTATCTCATATCTCATATCTCATATCTCATATCTCTTATCTCATCTCTCTTATCTCATCTCTCTCAATCTCTTCCTACTAAAGGAAACAACAAATTCACCGTGGTTCCTTCATTCAGAATACTTTCAATTTCAATAGAACCATTTTGCATATTCATAAAGTCTTTACAGAGCACCAATCCCAGGCCAATACCTTTTTCGTTGTCTGTGCCAAAAGTGGAGAAGGTAACATCGTCTCTAAACAATTTTTCCAAATTTTCAGTGCTAATTCCAAGGCCTGTATCTTTAATAATGATGAATGCATTTCTTTTATTACGCATGGTATAGATTTCTATATGACCGCCTTCTTTTGTGAATTTAATAGCATTCGACAAAACATTTCGAATAATAAATGCAGTCATATTTTTATCGGCCCAAACCAATTGGTTGTGTAATTTGGTGTTGATGGTTATTTTTTTATTGGTTGCACTTTGACGGAGGATATCGGTAGTGTCATTAATTGATTTAGCTAAGTCAATGGGTTCCAGAGAAGCATGCACTTCGCCAGTTTGAGACCTCGACCATAATAATAATCCATCCAACATTTCTACTACTTTTTTTACATGGATATTCAAATTGGTCGATACAAATTCTATTTCCGTTTCAGTAAAGCTGTTGAAATTTTCTTTGTAATAATCCAGAAAACTTATAATGCTCGAAAGAGGAGCGCGCATGTCGTGTGAAATGATCGACAAAAATTTATCTTTTTGAGAATTGGTTTTTCTCAAGCTCTCTTGGTTATTGATTAATTCGGTATTTTTTAAAGAAAGAATATTGTTTTTATTTTGAATGATACTAATACTTCTCCTGATTTTACGAATGGATAGATTAAAGTTCTTAGTGAGTTCACCAATTTCATCTTCTCTATAAGGGTCAATAAATCTGGGGTTGATATCTTCTTTAAATTGCGTTGCGACTACTTCTTTAATGGCATTGTTAAGCCTTACAATGGGCTTGGTTATTTCAACAGCTAATACATAGCTCATCAAAATACCAACAATAAAAGTAACCGCTATCAAGCCAATAAAAATATAATTGAGTACCTGTAAATCTTCCTGATAAATTCTTTTGATCGTATCAATCGTAATTTTGATTTGGAGATCAGTTTTTTTACTTTGCTCTGCTAATTCATTGCTCAGCCCAGTTTCTTTGGTATGACCAATAATTCTTTCTAAAGCAACTATTCTGGCAAAATTTCTTTTGTAAGATCCTAAAATGAGCAATGTGCTAGGACTGTTTACATAAGTCTTCATTGCTTGCGCTGCAATGGTGTCGAAGCGTTCAGCAGCTTGTTTGTCTTTTTGTAAAAAATAATTGATTTCCTGTTGTTTCAATTCTTCCAAAATAGAAGGGTTGATCAGGTTATTCGATTTTAATTCTTGGGTATAGTTTTGCAAGCTTCCAATTAATCCCAGTTTTCCAAAGCCCAGTTGTTTTACCGAATCAATCATCTGGACAAATAATTCATCCTGCGTATGTATGTCTTTGGTGATGGTAATTATTTGTTCATTTAGGGCTTGTTTATTAGTAAGTTTTTGTTGATTGATTTGAGCAATATTTTCATCGATCTGTCTGAGGATCATTCGATACCTGCTGATCGCCTCGCTATTGCCAGTTCTAAAAAAATCTTCATTCAATCTTTCATTCAGTAAAAAATCCTGTTTTGCTTCATTTTGTTGTTGCACTTTAATGCGGATATCTTCCGTTTTATCCAACAAAAATTCTACAGCACTTCTTTTATTGTTAACAGTAATGGTAACATAAATAATGGTTACAGTAACCAGCAATATCAGAAAATGCGAAAAAAACAGTTTATTTCTGATACTAAGTCGTTGAAAAGGGTTTTTCATCATTTCTTTTTCAAACAGATTGGTTTATTGAATTATTCAAGCACAAGATACTTAGTTTTGCAGCATGCATTATGTTTCGGTAGAAGGGTTAACCAAAAGCTATGGTATTAACCCACTTTTTAGCAATATTTCATTTCATATCAACGAGGGAGATAAAATAGCCCTGATTGCCCGAAATGGCATCGGAAAGTCAACCCTATTACGTATTTTAACGGGAAAAGAAACCCCCGACTCAGGTAAATCCTGGGTACATAAAGATGTTACGGTAGCCCTTTTTGAGCAGGATCCTCAGTTCGAAGAAGCTAAATCGGTCTTGGAGAATATTTTTGAGCTCAATCACCCGATCATTAATGCCATCAAGAAATACGAAGTGGCTATTGAAGAAGAAGATGCCGATGGCATTACCGAAGGCATTGAAGCCATGGACAATCTCAATGCCTGGGATTTTGAAACCAAAGTGCACCAGATTCTGGATAAATTGAATATTCATCACCTCACCAATCCGGTAAAAGAGCTCAGTGGAGGTCAAAGAAAAAGGGTAGCATTGGCTAAAACCTTGATCAATATTGGGTTTTCGCACCAACACACCCTGCTCATGATGGATGAACCGACCAATCATTTGGATGTAGAAATGATCGAATGGCTAGAAAATTATTTGAATCAGGAGAAAGTAACACTTCTTTTAGTAAGCCATGATCGATATTTCTTGGATGCGGTATGTGATGAGATCTGGGAGTTGGAAAGAGAGAAGCTGTATACTTATAAAGGAGATTACGAACAATTCATGGAGCAAAAAGCGGCCCGTTTAGAAAGCGAACAGGCCAGCATCGATAAAGCAAAGAATACCTATCGCAAAGAATTGGAATGGATGCGCAAGCAACCAAAGGCAAGAACTACTAAAAGCAAGAGTCGTCAAGATAATTTTTATGAAGTAGAAGCTAGGGCAAAGCAAAAAATTGAAGATACCCAGCTACAATTAGAAGTAAAAATGAGTAGGTTGGGAGGGAAGGTAGTTGAGATGAAAAAAGTGTACAAATCATTCAATGATTTGCCTATTTTAAAAGGATTTGAATACACATTTAGCAAAGGAGAAAGAGTAGGCATTGTAGGAAAAAATGGTGTAGGAAAATCTACATTTCTCAACATGTTGCAATTAATTGAACCAGCCGATAGTGGTAAAATTAATGTGGGTGATACGGTGTTATTTGGTAATTTTTCTCAGCAAGGATTGGTGATCAAAGAAGATATGCGAGTGATAGAATATGTGAAAACATTTGCAGAAAATTTTCCATTAGCCAATGGCGGAAGTTTGAGTGCTGCACAATTTTTAGAATTATTTTTATTTACTCCGGATAAACAATACACGTATTTATCTGCTTTAAGTGGAGGCGAGAAAAAGCGATTGCAATTATTAACCGTTCTGTTTCGCAATCCCAATTTTTTAATACTCGATGAGCCCACCAATGATTTGGATTTGCCTACATTGGCTGTATTAGAAAATTTCTTAAGCGACTATCCGGGTTGTATTTTAATTGTATCACACGATCGATATTTTATGGATCGTTTGGTAGATCATTTATTTGTTTTCGAAGGCAATGGAGAAATCAGGGATTTCCCTGGAAACTATACCCAGTATAGGATCTGGCAGAAAGACAATGAAAAACTGGCCAATAAATGGGATGTGCTTGAGGCTGGAAAACGCAAAGGGGCAACTACAGAAAGTATTGTGATGAATGAACAGCCGAAGACAGCGCCATCTGCATCTGCATCTACAAAAAGAGCATTGACATTTAAAGAGAAAAGAGAGTTTGAACAACTCGAAAAAGACATGCCTGAACTAGAAAAAGAAAAGCAATCACTTACACTTGAAATGAGCACCGGAACATTAGCCTTCGATGCAATTCAAAAAATAAGTGATCGCCTTATTGTAATAACCAATCAATTAGAAGAAAAAGAATTGCGTTGGTTAGAACTCAGTGAGCTCGTTTAAAAAGTTTAAATAAAACTGATCAATTCCACATCAAAAATCAATGTGCTATTTGGTCCTATTTGTGCACTTACCTGACGATCTCCATATCCTAAATGTGGAGGAATAAAAAAACGCCATTTACTTCCAGTAGGCATTAATTGTAAACCTTCGGTCCAACCTTTAATGACCATATTCAAAGGGAAGGAAGCTGGCTTACCTCTTTGCACAGAGCTATCAAAAATAGTTCCGTCAATTAATGTGCCATGGTAATGACAAGTTACTTCATTATATGCTGTTGGTTTTTCTCCAGCACCAGCAGTTAATACTTCATATTGTAAACCACTCGGCAATTCAGTAACGCCTTCTTTGGTTTTATTGGCAGCTAAAAAATCTTGACCTGCTTTTAGATTAGCAGCGGCTTTTTCTGCTTTTATTTGAGCCAATTGATCAGATACACCCATAATTTATTTTTTTGCAAAAGTATAGCTTTCAATCCTTAGTTTTGCAGCGGCAGGTCTCGCACGACCAGCTCCTGCTGAACTTCCCCAGGGCAGGAATGCAGCAAGGATAAGCGGTTGTAGCGGTGCGATGTGAGTAGCCTGCCATTTAATTAAGGAAGCGAATGATCTAGGTATTTTAGACGGTGTAACCACCAATCCATCATTAATGGCTAAAGAAGGCATTAAGGGTGAAGAAGCCATTGCCAATCATTACAAAACCATTTGTGAGTTAGTTGATGGAGACGTTAGTGCAGAAGTACTTTCTACCGATTTTGCTACCATGGTAGAAGAAGGAAAGAAATTAGCCGCTATTCACCCGAATATTGTGGTGAAAGTGCCAATTATTAAAGACGGTATTAAAGCCATTAAATGGTTTACAGACAATGGCATTAGAACCAATTGTACATTGATATTTTCAGCAGGTCAGGCAATTTTAGCCGCAAAAGCAGGAGCATCTTATGTTTCTCCTTTCATTGGTAGGATTGATGATAGTGGTTGGGATGGTATGGAATTGATAGGTCAGCTAAGACACATTTTTGATGTACAACAATACAAGACAGAAATCTTAGCAGCTTCTATCAGAAATCCATTACATATTATTAAATCTGCAGAATTAGGCGCAGACATTTGTACCTGTCCATTAGATTCTATTTTAGGAATGTTAAAACATCCATTAACAGATATTGGATTGGCCAAATTTTTAGAAGACGCTAAAAAAATGTAGTTGAGTTTATTCGATTCTTTCCACGATTCGAGCATCAACTTATTGCCCAAAGATGGGGAAGTGAATTATTTTGGAACCATCTTTTCCAAAAAAGAAGCGGATTTCTATTACCAGGAACTTTTCAATAACATCGAATGGAAAAATGACGAAGCTGTTATTTTCGGCAAGCATTTTATTACCAAACGCAAAGTAGCCTGGTATGGTGATCAACCATTCGAATACAGTTATTCCAATAAAACAAAAATTGCATTGCCTTGGACGGATGCCTTGAAAACCATTAAGTCAGTTGCAGAAGCCAAAACCCAGGAAACCTATAATTCTTGTTTGCTCAATTTATACCACGATGGTAAAGAAGGGATGGCATGGCACAGTGATGGAGAAAAAGATTTAAAAAAGCATGGAGCCATTGCCTCTTTGAGTTTTGGAGCTGTAAGAAATTTCGGATTTAAGCATAAAGTGGATCAGACAAAAATCATGCTACAATTAGAGCATGGTTCTTTATTAGTCATGAAAGGCACCACACAATCCAATTGGTTGCACCGACTTCCCCCAAGCACAAAAATTACTACCCCCAGAATAAACCTCACTTTTAGGACGATTAATTGTTAATCGTTAGTCCTTGGCTTTAAAGGCATTTACATATCCGTTATTAATAGCATATAGCAATTCTGTTTATTTTTAACGAATTTTAACTTTTTTTTTGCCCATTTTAACATTTCGTTTTATATTCATTTCGAAATTGTTATTCTGTCAACCCAAAATTAAACTACAGCACATGAGAAAAATCTTGACTAGCCTATTGCTAGCACTGGTGTTTTTTACCATTGCAGCAAAGGCTCAGAATCTGACGTTTTCCGGTAAGATAACTGATGCTAAAGGAGAACCTATTCCTTCGGCGTCTGTTACCATTAAAGGGAAAAAAACCTTAGGCACATCTACAGATGCGAAGGGAAACTTCAAAATTCTTGCAACAAAAGGTGATGTATTGGTTGTTACTAGCCTAAATTTTACTCCAAAAGAAATTACAGTTGGAACAAATACAACTGTTAATGTTTCATTAGAGAGTTCAGAAGCTGCTTTAGCAGAAGTAGTGGTTACAGCAATGGGTATCAAGCGTTCTGAAAAAGCAATCGGTTATGCGGTATCTAAAGTAGATCCTGGTACGCTATTACAAAAATCTGAACCAAATATCTTGAATGCGCTAGCAGGTAAAGTACCGGGTGTAGATATCAGATCAGGACAAGGTGCGCCAGGAGCTGCTTCTCGTATACAAATTAGAGGGGTATCTTCTTTTAATGGTGGTGAACCTTTGATTGTGGTTGATGGAATCCCTTACAGTAATAACTTAGTAAATACCACCAGTCCATTTGCTGGAGGTGGTACTTATGGTTCCGGTATTGGGAACCTCGATCCGAATGATATAGAATCAATGAACGTATTAAAAGGTGCAGCTGCATCTTCTTTATATGGTTCTCGTGCTGCAAATGGGGTAGTATTAATTACTACTAAATCAGGAGCACCTAAAAAAGGAGCAAAATCATTAAACGTTACATATAGAGCAGGATATAGCATCGAAAGAATTGCAGATATTCCTACTTTCCAAAACTCATATGGAGCAGGTGCTAATTTCAGAACCCAGTCTTCTAATGGTTCTTGGGGTGCAAAATTTGGGAAAGGAGTTATTTATGATGCAAACGGTTTGGTAATTGGAACTTCAGCATCAGGTATTGATTCTATTCCTGCAACAACCTGGGCAACCATGTTTGCTTCCTATCCTGAATTATTTCCTAACGGACGTTTAGCATACAAAGCAGTTCCGGATAATGTATCTTCTTTATTTAACACAGGAAACCTGGTTGAAAACTCCATTGGTTTAAACGGTGGTGAAGGAAATACCATTTTTAATGCTACACTTTCCAGGGTAGATCAAAAAGGGTATATCACCAATTCAAGCTATACTAAAAATAATATTAGTGTTGGTGGTCAAACTGCTGTTGGTAATCTTACTGTGGGCGCTAACATTGCTTATTCTAGAAGTAAACAAATTGGCGGTTTCATCGGGCAGGCACAAAGTTTTATTTCTCAGTGGGGGCGTACTTATACAATGGCTAGAAACTGGGACATTACTGGTTGGCCTTCTGAAAATAGAGCTGGTCAACAAATTGGTTTTAACGATGGTCAATATACCAACCCTGTTTGGGGAGCTCAAAACAATGTCATTACTTCTATTGATGATCGTATAGTTGCCAATTTAAGAGCTACTTATAAATTCAGCAATAGATTAAAACTCGATGTGAATGCTGGGGTGAATAGCTATGCATTGTACAGAGATCAGATCATTAATAAATCTTCATTAGGTAGTGCAGATAATTTATTGGGTACTTTAACTAAAGTAGTGAATAGAACACAAGAGATACAAGCCAAAATTGCTTTGTCTTACAACAATCCAAAAATATTCAAAGACTTTAGCTTAGATGTAAACTTAGCAAGTGACGTGAACTCCAGGGTTGGAAGCGCAACTACTGATTATGGTGTAGACTTTGTAATTCCTAATTTATTTAACCTTACTAATACTCGTCGTCAAACATTTAGTGGAGATACCAGGAGCAATAGAAGATTGGTAGGTATTTTTGCAGACGCTTCGATTGGTTATAAAGGGTTTGCGTACTTAAACTTAACCGGAAGAACGGATCTAACTTCTACACTTCCTTATCAAAATGCAAAATATTTTTATCCGGGTATTTCTGGATCACTTGTATGGACAGATGCATTCAATCTAAAATCTAAATGGTTAGATTATGGTAAAGTGCGTGTTGGTTATGCAAAAGTGGGTAATGATGCAGCTCCGCAAAATGGTGAACCTATTTTTAACCTAAATGCTTTAGGATTCTTAGGACAACCGCTTGCAACAAGAGGAGGTGCTACATTCGATCCAAACCTTACTCCAGAGTTTACTACCGAATTAGAAATTGGTACAGAAGCTAAATTCTTTAAAAATAGATTGGGCTTTGAATTTACTTGGTACGATAAAGTATCTACCGATTTAATTTATGCTATTAATTTACCAGTTACAAGTGGTTATACATCATTCTTCACTAACCTTGGTGAAATACAAAACACTGGTTTAGAAATTGCTTTAGATGTAAAGCCAATTGTAAATAAAAACTTTGAATGGAACATCAGAGGAATTTTTACCAGAAATATCAATACTGTAAACAGATTGGTACAAGGCCTTACAAGAGATCAATTAGGTGGATTTAACTGGATTGAACCTGGTTTCCCTTATGGTTATTTAAGAGGTTCTTATTCAGCAAGAACGCCTGAAGGGGAGTTGTTGATCAGCCCAGTTTCAGGTATGCCATTTTTAGATCCTAACCCAGGCATGGTTGGTAATCCGAATGCAGATTATAAATTGGGTATTACCAATACATTCTCTTACAAAGGATTTCAGTTGAGTGTACTATGGGATATGACCAAAGGAGGCGCTTTCTATTCTGAATCTATTAGTGGTATGTTGGGTAGAGGTGTTACAAGAGACACAGAAGACAGAGAAAAGAATCGTGTGATCACTGGAGTTTATGGAAACGCTACACCTGTTACGGGTGCAGATGGTTTGAATAGATATACTCCAATTTTAGTTGGTGGAAAAACAGTATCTAACCAAACCAGGGTTACCACAAATGATTTATTCTTTACTTCTGGTACTGGTGCAAGTTTTGCAACCAATGGAGCATTTGAATATCAAGTATTTGATGGTACTGTTTACAGATTGAGAGAAGTAGTTTTAGGGTATTCATTACCAATGTCTTTTGTACGTAAACTTAAATTATCGAACGTTACTTTATCATTATCTGGTCGTAACCTTT
>REAV01000085.1 GCA_004294465.1 Sphingobacteriia bacterium
TTTTGTAAGATAAGACCTGTAGATCTTGGCCAATGTCATACTATTTTGAGCTATTGTTTATTACCAAAAATGTATCGACATGGAAGATCATGAATACAAAGATTCCTTAGACCAAAAGGCCAAAGCAGGTATATTAAGGTGCACTGGTGAATAAGAATACAGAATTAGAAAAAAGTCTGCTAATCATTTAAATAAGCTTTACTAACTTGCTAAAAAAATATCCTTCAAAGTGCTTCGTAAATTAATTATACAGAACTACGCAATTATTAACGAGATCAATATTCATTTTTCTGAAAAGCTCAACATTATTACTGGTGAAACAGGAGCAGGAAAAAGTATATTAATGGGTGCATTGAGTTTAATTTTAGGGGAAAGGGCTGATAGCACAGTATTGGTAAACAACCAACAAAAATGTTTTATTGAAGGCTACTTTAGTAACGATAATAAAGCAGCCGTGTTGGATTTTTTAAAAGAACACGATATTGATATAGAAGAAGAATTAATACTCAGAAGAGAAATAGGAGTAAATGGGAAATCTAGGGCGTTTATTAATGATAGCCCAGCCTCATTGATTCAATTAAAACAGCTGGCTGGAATGCTTGTTGATCTGCATCAACAATTTGATACGCTCGAACTAGGCGATAGCGATTTTCAGAGACAAGTGATTGATGCATTAGCTGGAAATGTAGAGTCGGTTCAATCATTTAGAATTCTTTATTTAAAATGGCAGGCGATTAATAAAGAACTAACAAATCTAAAGTCACAAAAAGCAGATTTTATTAAAGAAGCGGATTATCATCAATTTTTATTTGGTGAAATTGATGATTTAAATCTAAGTGAAAATGAATTGGAAGTACTTGAGGAAGAATTAAAAATGTTGAACAATGCAGAAAATATTAAAAATGGTTTAGAAAAAATAAATGCTGCTTTAAACAATGCTGATCAACCCATAGTTGGTCAGTTGAAACAACTTCTTCAACAATTGACTCCTTTTCAGGAGTTTCATCAATCAATTCCAGAATTATGCAGCAGATTAAAAGCAGCTCATGTAGAATTACATGATATTGCTGATGAATTAGAACATATTAATGGCAATATTCATTTTGATGAAAAAAGAATTGAATGGATTAATCAAAGATTGAATGATGGTTTTAAATTACTAAAAAAACATAGTGTAAAAACAACAACAGCGTTAATTGCTGTTAAAAATGAATTAGCTATTAAATTAGAAAAAGTGCTTCATCTGGATGATTTAATTATTAGTTTAGAAAAAGAAGCCAATGAAATATTGTTAATTGCAGAAACAGAAGCAAAAAAAATTAGCACTGCCAGGGCTAAAACCATTCCTGATTTCGAGAAAAAAGTAAATGGCTTATTGAAACAGGTGGGAATGCCTAATGCAAAAATTCAAGTTAAATTAGTAAGCACGCATTTGCATGAATTTGGATTAGAAACCATTGAACTATTATTCGACGCGAATAATACTAATAAATTCGAGTCAATAAAAAAAGTAGCCAGCGGAGGTGAATTAAGTCGCTTAATGCTATGTATTAAATCACTGGTTGCAGAATACATTAACCTTCCAACATTAATATTTGATGAAATTGATACTGGAATATCGGGAGAAGCAGCAAAACAAGTTGGTCAAATCATGCAAAAAATGACCAACAACCGCCAGATCATTTGTATTACCCATCAGCCACAGATAGCAGGTAAAGCAGATGCACACTTTTATGTATATAAAGAGTTTAAAAATGAGCAAATGCAAACTACGATTAGACTATTACAAGAAGATGAGCGTATTGATGCCATTGCCAAAATGCTCAGTGGAGAAAAACCAACAGCCGCTGCTATAGAAAATGCTCGGGAAATGATAAGATAGAAAATCCGATTATCTAAGGTGAATTCGTATATTCGAATCTTGATGGCAGTTAAAATAATCATGAAAATTAAACACATTATATGGCATACAATTTATTAAAAGGAAAGAGAGGTATAATTACAGGTGCATTGGATGAAAACTCAATTGCATGGAAAGTGGCTCAGAAAGCACATGAAGAAGGTGCAACATTTGTATTAACCAATGCGCCCATAGCTATGAGAATGGGGGAGATCAATAAACTGGCAGAGGAGACCGTATCTAAAATTATTCCTGCTGATGCAACTAATGTTGATGAACTCTCTAATTTATTTACCCAATCTCAAGAAATACTAGGTGGCAAACTAGATTTTGTTTTGCACTCAATTGGAATGAGTGTAAACATTCGTAAAAAGATTCCTTATACCGAATCGAACTATGATTATTTTATGAAAGGAATTGATGTGTCTGCTATGTCATTTCATAAAATGTTAGCAGTTGCTAAAAAATTAGATGCTATCAATGAATGGGGCAGTGTTGTTGCTTTAACATATATGGCTGCACAAAGAACATTTCCTTTCTATACCGATATGGCCGACATCAAAGCAATGTTAGAATCGATTGCAAGAAGTTTTGGATATCATTATGGATTAGAAAAGAAAGTAAGAATAAATACAGTTTCGCAATCTCCAACTAAAACCACCGCAGGTACTGGCATCAAAGGATTTGGTGACTTTTATGATTTTGCCAATGCTGTTGCTCCTTTAGGAAACGCTACCGCAGAAGACTGTGCAAATTATTGTATTACTTTATTTTCCGATTTAACAAGAATGGTTACTATGCAGAATTTATTTCATGATGGCGGTTACTCTACAACTGGCGTTAGTAATGAAGTAATGGAAAAATTAGGAATTGCTAATCAATAGTTTAAAAAGGAAACAATGAATTTAAATGAACTCTTAGGCTATTTTGGTGCTTTCTTAAGTGCCATCACTTTTATTCCACAAGTATGGCAGGCATGGAAAACAAAGAGTGTAGGTGATCTTAGTATCTGGATGATACTCATCGTAATTACAAGTACCATTGTTTGGTTGATCTATGCATTCAATGTAAATAGCGGACCAGTGATTGCCGCAAATACAATTGTATTATTATTGGCTTTGATTTTGTTTTATTTCAAACTTAGTTTTAAGCCCAACAAATAGAAGATCGATTAAAATAAAAAGGCTAGCCGTAAATACAGTTAGCCTTTTTTATTTGATTATCCCGAATAAAATTTAATCGATCAATTAATATTCATCTTCATTGAACATGAAGTCTTCCTGACTTGGATAGTCTGGCCAGATGTCTTCGATACTTTCATAGACTTCTCCCTCGTCGTCTAGCTCTTGCAAGTTTTCTACAACTTCCAAAGGAGCTCCACTTCTGATGGAATAATCGATTAACTCATCCTTGGTAGCAGGCCAAGGGGCTTCTTCTAAGTAACTTGCTAATTCTAAAGTCCAAAACATAGTTTCCGATTATTTTTGCAAAAGTAACCGTATAAATGATATGACCAAATTGGAGTTTATCACCTTCTGTAAAGAAATGTTTAAAAATTACTGAATTAGCACCATGGTTTTGTAGGTTTGTGGGTATAATCTTAGCAAATAAATGCTCAAAGCAGAAAAAATAACACGCCGATTTGGCGATTTAGCGGTTTTGAAAGGAGTAGATCTGACCGTCAAGACTGGGGAAATGGTGAGTATTGTAGGCTCTTCAGGCGCTGGCAAAAGCACTTTATTGCATATTTTAGGTAGTCTAGACCATCCCGATAGTGGAACGATTGAACTCGATAACCAATCCATTCTGTCTTTATCAGCTAAAAAACTGGCTGCTTTTAGAAATAAAAATATTGGCTTCATCTTTCAGTTTCACCATTTATTACCGGAATTTGATGCACTGGAGAACGTCTCCATCCCAGGATGGATTGCTGGTAACCAAAAAACTATGATAAAAGATAGGGCAATTCAATTACTGACCAGCCTTGGATTAAAAGATAGAATCTATCATAAACCTCAACAAATGTCGGGTGGAGAGCAACAACGTGTGGCAGTTGCTAGAGCATTAATCAATCAGCCTAAAATTGTATTTGCAGATGAACCTACTGGCAATTTAGATAGTAAAAACGCTCGTGAATTGCACCAGGTTTTTGTTGAACTGAATCAAAATACGGGAACATCATTTCTGATTGTAACACATAATTTAGAGCTGGCTGCATTGAGTGGAAGAACCTTGCACATGAAGGACGGTTTAATGGTACCCGAATAGCCAGACAATCTTACACGCGTGGTTTCCAAGGAATTTCCGGTATCGATAACTGATGGCTAAAATATCGAGACAATACAAACAAATAATCACTCAATCGATTAAGGTATTTTATTACCAATGGGTCAACAAATAAATCCTGCTCTTGCATATTTACACAACAACGCTCTGCCCTTCTGCAAACACAACGTGCTATATGTGTTTGAGAAACTGCCAGATGCCCTCCAGGTAAAACAAAGAATTTCATTGGAGCTAAAACATCGTTCATATGATCGATTTCCCTTTCCAATAAATTGATGTCAGTTTCTTTCAAATCCGGAATTTTCATCAATGGCTCTTTGTCGGGGTCACAAGCCAAAGAAGATCCAACAGTAAATAAACGATCTTGAATTTCTTTTAGAATCAATTTAGAATGTGCTTCTGTAGCATAATCACCAATAACTCCTATCCAGGAATTCAGTTCATCAACAGTGCCGTAGGTATCAATACGAATATGACTCTTAGGTACTTTGGTTCCTCCAATCAATGAAGTTTTGCCTAAATCTCCAGTTTTGGTATATATTTTTAACGACATTTAGATGCTTTAAGTAAATACAAATCTAAAAGAGATTTGTTCAATACAGCACTAAACTGAGTGAATAAATTGTTCTTTGGTTTTATCTGATTCAATCAATCCATCACGCAAACGAACTATTCTATGTGCATAAGAAGCAATATCTTCTTCATGGGTTACTAGAATTACTGTATTTCCTGCTTCTTGAATTTTGCCAAAAATCTCCATTACTTCAACAGATGTTTTGGAATCAAGGTTTCCGGTTGGCTCATCTGCCAGTAAAATTGAGGGATTATTCACTAAAGCTCGAGCAATAGCTACCCTTTGAATTTGCCCTCCACTCAATTCATTGGATTTGTGGTGAGACCTTTCAGCTAACCCTACTTTTTTAAGTGCTTCCATCGACCTTTCAATTCTTTCCTTTTTTGATACCCCTGCATATATTAAGGGCAAGGCAACATTCTCTGCTGCAGATAGTCTGGGCAATAAGTTAAACTGCTGAAATACGAATCCAATTTCTGTATTCCTTACTCCTGCTAGATCATCATCTGGCATTTTACTTACATCTTTGCCATTTAAAATATACTTACCGCCTGTAGGCGAATCCAAACAACCTAAAATATTCATCAATGTGCTCTTTCCACTTCCAGAAGGGCCCATTAAAGCAACGTATTCATTTCTGAAAATATCCAATGAAATACCTTTCAATACAGGGATTGCCTGTGATCCCATATAATAATTCTTCTCAATTCCTTCTAAATGAATTACTGACTCAATCAATCCCATACTTTTAATTTTATTTTTTGATCACTGTTGGTACTTTAAAAAAAGTTTCATCTTTAATGGGCGAATTACTCAATGCATCCATTCTGCTTACTGATCCTGCTATCTCATCTGTTCTCCATACGTTTTGAGTATCGCTCATAAATAACAAAGGTTCAACACCTTCAGTATTGAGTTCTTGTAATTTTTCGATAAAACCCACCATGCGTTCAACATCATTTCTGATATTTTCTTTTTTATCTAGGTCAAATTCCAAGCGGGAAAGATGAGCTAGATGATCAATCATTTTGGGTGTAATCTCCATATTGAACAAATTTAACTCAAAGCGAATCATCATGGTTGCCTAAATTTTAAAAGGTAATTATTCAAAAGCAGCGGTTATTTAGTCATTTGTACAATAAAAATGGCTGGGAAAAGGTTGCTTTAGTAGTATTTGACTATGCTTTATTAACTGATTGTTAAAGAACAGTGAAAAAATACAATTTGATTGAAACAAAATATAATTTTCATTGTTTTGATTATAAAAGGATAATTACCCAATAATCAATCGGATTAAGGATAATAGAAAGGATAAAGTAAGTAGGAAATGAATTACACCTACAGATATTAACAGTATGTGTGAATCATGTATCATGAAAATCCATATTTTATCATAAATTGTAAATACAAAATCCCCCGATTATGTTAGTTTACGCTGTTTTGGCTGTTTATCTGATCTGCCTTTACCTTGCTTATAGAGGTGCAGCAGTCTCGGAAGAATAAGCCCTACCCCCCAACCTAATATTAATATCAAATTTTTCATAGTAAAAGTTTGATATTTTTTTATCCGATTATCCTATCTTCGAACAAAATAGTTGCATAACTAACTATTTCTACCAATAAAAAAAATCTAATGAAACGTTCTATCAAAAAAGTAGCGGTTTTAGGAAGTGGTGTTATGGGTTCAAGAATTGCCTGCCATTTTGCAGGAATTGGATTGCCAGTATTATTGTTGGATATGGTTCCGGCTACTGCTACTGAAAGTAAAAAACCAGCTGAAAGAAATAAGTTGGTTAACGATGCTTTGCAAGCTGCTATAAAAAGCAACCCCTCACCTGTTTATACAAAATCGGTAATCAACCATATTAAAACCGGCAACTTCGATGATAATATGAAGGAGATAGCCAGCTGCGATTGGATCATTGAAGTGGTTGTTGAAAGATTGGATATCAAAAAAATAATTTACGATAAAGTAGAGCAATTTAGAACCCCAGGAACGCTTATTACTTCTAATACTTCGGGAATTCCTATTCACTTAATGGCTGAAGGAAGATCGACCGATTTTAAACAACATTTTTGTGGAACCCATTTTTTTAATCCTCCAAGGTATTTGCGTTTATTAGAAATTATTCCTACTCCAGATACTGATCAGGAGGTGGTTGATTTTCTAATGCATTATGGAGATTTACATTTAGGAAAAACAACAGTTCTGTGCAAAGACACTCCTGCATTTATTGCCAATAGAATTGGGGTATACAGCATCATGAGTATTTTTCACATCATGGATCAGCAAAAATTATCTATTGATGAAATTGATGCTTTAACTGGACCAATCATTGGTAGACCAAAGTCAGCAACTTTTAGAACAGCCGATGTTGTTGGTATTGATACTTTGGTTAAAGTAGCCAAAGGGGTTGCTGATAATTGCCCGAACGATGAAGCCAAATCAATATTTACTATTCCAGCATGGTTGGAAAAATTAATCACCAACAATTGGTTGGGAGATAAAACAGGTCAAGGATTTTTTAAAAAAACCAAATCAGCCGCAGGCAAAGAAATATTGACTTTGAATTTAAGTACCATGGAATATGGTGCAAGGGTCAAACCAAAATTTGCCAGTATAGAAGCTGCTAAACCAATAGAAGATCTGCATCAAAGAATAAAATTATTGAGTGCGGCAAATGATAAGGCTGGCGATTTCTACAGAGCATTTCATTTCTCTCTATTCTCTTATATTTCTTTTAGAATTCCAGAAATTAGTGATGAAATATACCGCTTGGATGATGCAATGATGGCTGGCTTTGGCTGGGAAATTGGCGCATTTGAAAGTTGGGATACTGTAGGATTAGTTAAAACAGTACAAGCCATGAAAGCGGCTGGCGTTGCTGTTGCACCATGGATTGAGGAAATGATTGCTGCAGGATTTACCAGTTTCTATAAAGTAGAAAATGGTAAAAGAATGTTTTATGATCTTGGTGCTAAAAATTATACCATTATTCCAGGTGGCGAATCTTTCTTGGTGTTAAAAAATCATTCCGATAAAACCATTTGGAAAAACAGCGCCTGCAAAATGTATGATATTGGTGATGGCGTTGCTGGATTTGAATGGAGCACAAAAATGAACAGTATTGGTGGTGAAGTTTTAGAAGGATTGAATAAAGCCATTACACTGGCAGAAAAAGATTATAAAGGATTGGTTATTGCCAATGAAGGAGCCAATTTTAGTGCAGGAGCCAATGTAGGAATGATTTTCATGCTTGCTATAGAGCAAGAATATGATGAACTGGATATGGCCATCCGTATGTTTCAAAATAGCATGATGCGTTTGAGGTATTCTTCCATTCCAGTTGTTACAGCTCCACATGGTTTAACACTAGGTGGGGGTTGCGAAATGAATATGCATGCAGATAAAGTTTGTGCTGCTGCAGAGACTTATATTGGGTTGGTTGAATTAGGTGTTGGTTTGATTCCTGGTGGTGGTGGAACAAAAGAATTTGCATTACGTGCTTCAGATGAATTACATGAGGACGAACCAGAAACCAATACATTGAAGAAGCGATTCTTTTCTATCGCAACGGCTAAAGTAGCAACCTCTGCTCAAGAAGCTTTTGAAATGGGCGTATTAAGACATGGCACAGATGAAATTATAATGAATCAGGGAAGAAGAATTGCCGAAGCAAAAAAATCAGTTTTGGAATTATATGAGCAGGGCTATAACACACCTACCCCAAGAACAGATATTAAAGTACTAGGAAGATCGGGTTTAGGAGCTATGCTTGCGGGCATTAATGGAATGTGGCGTGGTGGTTATGCTACAGATCATGATGCTCTAATTGCCCGCAAATTGGCTTTTGTATTGTGTGGTGGAGATTTAAGCGAACAAACACTGGTAAGTGAACAATATTTACTCGATTTAGAAAGAGAAGCATTCCTAAGCTTATGCGGAGAAAAGAAAACGCTTGAAAGAATTCAAAGCGTATTAAAAACGGGAAGGCCAATTAGAAATTAACGGATACTATAAACGATCCAATTTTCGGTTTCGAATACCCTAATTGGTTTGAGGCCAATTCTTTCTTTCATTTCAAGGATATTATACGCATTAAGCACCGTAGTGTTGTGTAATCGGTTATTCCTTTTTGCAATACACATATAAGAAGCAACTAAGGCAGGGTTTTCAATTACCGTTACAAAACTTTTTTGCAATGGCAATATTAGTCCTTGCAATGATGGTAAATGTGCCATTATACCATATGCCGCAGCATCATCAATCAATAATGGAGTTTCTGGAGAAGCCACCGAAGCAACATAATCGGCCATTTGTTGTAACTCAGTTTCTTGTTTTGGACCGAACCATTTTTTATCTGAATTGAACATCATGTACAAATCATGTTCTTCATAATCATTGCTTTCAGAAAAATAATATATACCCCCTAGAATACTTATACAGCTAACCCCAACAATTAAGCCTGAAGTAATTTTTTGCCCATATTTATTATACCCAAAAAACAATAATCCTGCAATTCCAATAATCTGCATTACCATAAAATACTCACTTGTAAAATAATATTTGGCATTGATTAAGATGATCGAAAAAAAGAATATGGGTACCAACAAAGTAAAGAGTTCGTATAATTTACCTTTGAATAGTACCAATGAAAGAATAAAGGTTGGTGCTAATACAATTGTAAATACTTGAAAAATAAGTTGCGTTTGTTTGGCTACATTCTTGCCTTTTGTTAATTCCAAAATAGTATTCAAAGGAGCTGTACCAGTAACACGCCAGTTGGCATATTGACTGGATAAAAAATAAGTGGCATTTCCGGCATGCGCTTCATTCAATAACCTGAATAAATAATATGCAGCCAAAGGAAGCAGAAATAAGATGAGGTATAATGAAACAGTTCTATTAGCTAATTTTCTGCGCAATGATCGAATATTCAAAGCCTGATAATATTGAAAAATGGGTGGTTCATCTTTCGATACTTTAATTCCATCAACAGAAACCAAAGCAATAAATGGAAAGAAAGAGAGAATCATCCAAATAAAATTAATTTCTGTAAAAACCAATATCGTCAAGAAAATGCTCGCCAGGGATAAATAATAAGTTGTTTGTGTTCTATAATAGAGAAATAAACTTCTGAAAAGCATGTACAAAAACAACATGATGGCAGCAATATTTCTTCCACTAATTGCTGCATAAACAAACTGAGGATGTAAAACAAATAATAAAATGATCGATAACAATACAGGCTTGAAAGCAAGCTTCGATTCACTGATATCAAAAACCACAAAATAAAATAGAATAGCTACAAAAATGATAGAAGCTGCAATGGGAGCAAATACATACCCGAATGGAGATAGGATAATTGAAGCTATGAAAACAGATGATGGAAAAGTTGTTCCAATGGTTAAAAGCGTGTTCTCTTTAAATTCAAAAAGAATTTTAAGTTTCTCAGAGTAAAATAGGCTTTCAGTATGTTCAAATCCATTTCGATGTAGAATCCAAGATAGAACTACATAATAAAACACCAATAGCAGTGTCAACAATTGTATTCTATTACTATCCTTTATCATTATGCTCCATTTGCGTTTACAGCAGATGCAGCTGCTGCTGAATGAGACATTTTAGTTAACCCATGATTCGTTTTTTCCCAGTAAAAAGGATTGTATACTAACTGCCACAAGCCTTTGTAAGCAGAGATAGAATGCATTAACCAATACAAAGGATTGAACAATGCAAATAATATCAATTCGTAATACCTGCGCTTAAATACCGCCAACATGTTTACATAAATCATGAGTGTATTACCTGCCACGAAGTTAAAAATGGAAATATATAAAACCCAATCCGGAAACAATACCCTCGCCACTTTTAAATCGAAGATCAAATAGATGATAAAAAAAGAAAGCAAGACTGGGTAAATTAAAAAAGTGATTGGTGTAAGCCCTACGAAGAAGTTAAATCCAAAAAAACCTTTCCAGCCAATTTTTTGGACCAGCCTTGCTGGGTTTCGCATATGCACTAATGTAGTTTGCATGTATCCTTTGATCCAACGAGAACGTTGACGGATCCAATTAAATGGTTCATTATTCGCTTCCTCAAATGTGGTACTATTTACAACACCCACTTTGTACCTTTTTTCAAATACCCGAACACCCAAATCGGCATCTTCTGTTACATTAAAAGGATCCCATCCACCCAATTCCAATAACTTATCTAATTTAAAATGGTTAGATGTTCCTCCTAATGGAATAGGTACATCCAATGATTGTAAACCAGGTAACATGTAATCAAACCAATAAGAATATTCCAATGTAAACATGCGCGTAAGCAGGTTTTCGTTCTTATTGAAATAATTTAGTGCCCCTTGTAAAACAATATAATCTTTGGGTAATTTTCTAAATAAACAAACTACTTTTTTTAACTGATCAGAATCTGGAACATCTTCTGCATCATAAATAGTGAGGTACTTTCCTTTACAAAAAAACAAACCATAGTTACATGCTTTGGGTTTGGTTTTTGGCAGGTGATAGGGTACAACAATAGTTTCGAAGTTGGCTGGAAAATCGAGGTTTCTAACCGCATTCAAGGTTTTGTCGTCGTCTTCTTCAATCAATAATTTTACATCGAGTTTGCCTCTAGGATAATCCAAACTTCTTAAATTCCAGATTAACTTACGAATCAATTTATCTTCTTTATATACTGGCAACAAAATAGTGTAAACAGGCAAAGTTGAATTTGCAACAGCCCTAACTTCTTCTTTGGTCACAGCCTGATGCAATTCATACCTAGAACCCTTTAGTGCTATATACAATTTAAATACAATGGCAAACAAAAAGAAACTACTAAAAAATAAATTGAAGAAAATAAATGCGTTTACAAAATAGAGTGTAAGAAATAGAAAAAACACCCCAATAAAACCAAATATCGCAATGAGCTGTGCGTCAGTAAAAGTAATGATCCCCGAGCTCATGGGATCCTTTCGCATCAAGCTAAAAACCGCTTCTTTTACATAATACTCCCCACGAAGTTTGTTGATCATCCAGGTAATATCCAAATCAGAAGCGGCAACTAGGCTAACTTTTTTATCGAATTTAATCTCCAAAAAACCTAGCAATTTCTCATCCAAAGGATCTGCTGCAGCTACAATCAATACCCCTTTGTTATCTTCTTTTAATGGTAAGTATAGAAAAGAATTGAGGTGTAATAAATCACATTGTGAAACAAATGCTTCATCAATTTCTTGATTTCGAACATCAATTAAAGGAAACCCTGCTCTTTCTAAAAAAGCCACATACTCTTTTCGGGTAAGGAACCCAAAATTCAATGCTGTTTTTATATTAATGTACTCAAACTCAGCCGCGATTTCTTCAATCTGCTCTAGTTTACCCGTTGTGAATAAACCCACATTAATCATATTATTCAAAGCACAGACAGGCATATTCCTAGGGTAATTTAGCGCCGATTAAAAGTTTTCCTGAGACTTCTTCACTCGTTTTCTCACGAAAACAAATGCACCAATCACCAACAATAATGCAGCAATTAAAATGAAGTATCGGTAATTATTCCAGAAAATAGCCAGATAGTTTTTTTCTCCCCTATACGTTACTACCCCAGAATTTTCTGGAACTTTAAAGAAGAAATTACTTCTTCCTTTACTGCTTGCAAAACACACATTACTTTCAATAGCTGAATACTGCGATCCAAAGCTCTTAATAACACCTTCAAACGCATCACTTACCACAGTGTCCTGCAATGCAGTAATCATCATGATAGTTGAAGCCTGGTACCTGAATATTTGGGCAACTCCACTATTCGAAAAGTCATTGATGGAGAAAGTGGTTTGACCGCTCATATTTTTGTACAACTGAAAATCTCTATTAAATTGAATTGGCATATCGCTTGTAAAGTTTTTTACAAACGGGTCATTTCTATGCACCAATAAAATCGCATTATAATCTTTTAAATCAGCAACAGAAGCTTTTTCGGTAGTGATCATTTCAGGAATATTCAAGTGATTTGCTTGAACCGTTGTAGTATTTAACTGGTAGATTAATTCTCCCATGGATGATGCCAAATGTGGCATGATTGAAGGAGAAACAATAAACTTCAATTGTTTTTTCCTGAACTCACCCGGATAATTGAAGAAATTATAAAACTCGTTTTGCTTTTCGCCAGAGAATACTAAATTGGATGTTTTGGTATCAATAAATGCATAGAAATTAGAGAATCCCGATTTACAAATACTTCCTTGTGGATGGAACCTGAATTCTACCACCAATGAATTGTTTTTGGTAAGCAAATATGGCTTTAGTTCCACATCTCCAACAAAACTGGTTTTATCATGCAAATCGGCACTAAAAACCAAGTTGTCATTCAAATACACATTCACATATCCCCTGTCTTCTTCTTTCAATAAGGTAAGCATTGCTTCCAAATGAAAAGTCAACTTCTTGGGTATGGCATTGTAATCGGCTAATGAAAAAGAGTAATTTGTTTTTAATGCTCCAACACCTTCCATCAATTTTGGCGTACCTCCCAGATCTTCTAAAGAAAATACTACTGGCAATGGATTAGCTAAAAAATAGTTGGGCGGCCCATTTTCAATGACCATTCTATAAGAGAAACTGGCATTCAGAATTTTATAATTGGTGAGGGTATTAATGGCTTTTTTATACCCATCTGCATCTTTACCTGTAATCACCATTACAAAGCGGTTATCTCCCCAAGGTTGAATATTATAAATACATCCCTGACCTGGTTTTAAATCTGGAAGAAATGGCTTAAGATAATTAGGGAGCTTGCTATATTCGCCTGTAACAATGGTATTACTCATTGTATCAGCTTCAGAATAGTTGCTCGTATACAATTCTTTTAATACTTCTTTCTGTTTTAATAAAGCGAATAATACCCCACCTCCTACTAGATCATTTAAATCACTATTTACAGGGGTAGCTATTTTATCATAAAGTAAAATGGTTTCTTTCAAGCTCTGGAAATAGGTTATTTTTTCCTGCTTTTTAACTTCTAAATAAGTAGAATTTCTAACAGTCATCCAAACAGCAGGATTGTCTACGTCTTTACAGTATTCATCTGTCATACACATTCTGGCATCCACACGTAACTTGATGAATCTACCATCGGGTTGTACAAATCTTTTGTTTAGATCAATGGTAATGGTCATGATGGAATCAATTCCATTGGAAGTGATTCTAGAAGTATAGACTGGTTCATCTCTCAATGAAACTGTAACAGCAGAAAGGTCTTTATTCAATACTTGAGAAGGTTTTACCTTCAATACCAAGCGCATATTGTTTACATCATCTTTGGGATTCAATTTTAGGAAAAAGTTCAAGGCACCTGCAATACCACGGATTGACTCGTTGCGATATCCCATGTCTTCCATTGTTCGGATCTCCCCTTCAATACTTTGAACGGCTTGCCCGAATATACCCGACAAGATGAGGGTAAATACAACTAATAGCGATAATCTAGATTTCATAAGGTAGTATTTAGAACTAAGCGAGTTTGAATTTCAATTTAAAATAATTCCCAACGGTCGAATCACTCTCATACGTTAAAACCCCTCCCATATCAACCGTAAGTTTTTGAGCAACAGAAAAACCCATACCCGATTGGGTAACGGCAAACTCGGATTGATTTGGCGAATTCAACCTGTTAAAGTACTCATCCAATCTCTCTTTTCCGATAGGTGTTCCTTTATTGATTATTTCAATAATGCACATTCCTTCATAGTCCGCAGCGTGAATACTCAACACAGATCCTTTCTGTATAAACCTTATAACGTTAGAAAGTAGCTTAAATAATATGTGACGGAGAAATATTTTATCCAGATTAACAATAATTTCGGCTGGAGATAGGTGAACCTGAATGGTAACCTGTTTGATACTTGCAGCATCTACCAAGGCAATTCCTGCTTTTTCTACCTCTGGAATGATATCAAACTGTTCAAAACGGTATTCAATTTTACCCGTGTCTGCTTCGGCAGATTCGGATAGTTTTTGAGACAAGTAATGTAATTTCTCATTACCCATAGTGATATAACTCAGAATTTCCTTCTGATCCGTAGTAAGATTACTCGATTTTCGGTTAATCAAATCGATAGAAATTTGATTCGAACCAATAAAATTCTTCAAATCATGAATCATGATATTGAGGGTATTCTGCCTATAATCACTCAATTCTTTCAATCTTCGGTTAGCTTCTTCAATTAAATGGTGCTGGTCATTGATTTTTTCATTCTGTTCTAGCATTCTTCTGTTGGATTCTTCAATGATCAAGTTTTTCTCGGTTTCTCGCTTGATAATTTGATAACGGTTATAGGCAATTACACAAGAAAATGCAGAAACCAGGAAATACACCCCACCTCCATTGGTTATGAGAGAGCTATATCCATCTGTTCGATTGTTCAACGCATATAAAACAACAATGATGGTATAGGAAATAGCACAATGCATTTGGGCGTAGATCGGACGCCAAAATACCGTGGTATTCAACAATAACATTAAAATGGTTGTTATTAGAAAATATGGCAATGCATTCGGAATAGGAACAACACCACATATTAATGACATCATTATCACATTCGCTCCAATCACCAAATTGAGGATTAATTCATATGACCAACGCTTTTGAGTGCCCATTCTGTTCACTAAATAGGTTATTACAAAAGCAATTACCCTCAACGACATTAGGAATGTCCATTGATCATTCAGGAAAAGCAAATCCAACACTACAAAAAGGGGTAGGGAAAACATTAGCGACCAAACGGCAACGTTGGAATAATAAGCTCCCCGTTTATTCAATTCGGAAGTAAGCTTATCTCGGTCTATATTTACATAAGGAATCTTATGATAATCTATCATATATACAAATATGCATCAGGTAATTGATTATTCGATAAAATTAAATCCAAGAAAAATCGCAAAACGGCTTTTTTTCACCATGTTATTGACATTTGTGAGTTTCTTTTTACCAGTTTTTGCTTCAGGTAGAACAGATATAAATAAAATCAAGTCAGACTTGTCAAAAGGAGTAAATATTTCTTTTTTGGAGCAGTATTGGTTGGCCTCAGATTTACAATTTCAAACAAGCTTAACACCTAAGCTAGAAGAAATTGCAAATGCTGGTTTTAAAACGATCAGGCTTCCTGTAGCATTTGACCATTATATGCCAGATAATTATGCTGCATTGGATAACGGAATATTAAATAAGCTACAAATGATCTATTCCAAATGCAATGAATTAAAGATTAAACTCGTGATTGTTTACCATTATGGCAAATTAACCAATGAAAATATTTATTCAGAAAATGACCGAATTATTAGAATCTGGAAGCAAGTGATTAAATCGATGAAGAATGATTCTCCCGACAATTTATTTTTTGAATTGTACAATGA
>REAV01000204.1 GCA_004294465.1 Sphingobacteriia bacterium
GGGGCTTTTTACTTCTAGTTTTACTTCACCAATAGTTTGAGACTCTTCTGTTTCAGGAAATACAATTTTTGAAATCACTAATGCTCCTGGTGCGGCCATCAAACTGGCTGCCAGTAAATATTCCGCTTTAGCACCCATATTTGCATATACTATTAATATACCTCCTGCAATACAAGCCAAAGAGCCACTCATGCTGGCCAATAATTCACTCTTGGTCATAGAACTCAAATAGGGGCGGATCATTACTTGCGCTTCCACCTGACCTACGAAAGCACTCGCTACATTACTCAACGCTTCTGCACCACTTACACGCATGATAAAATTCATGGCTTTAGCAATCAAAGAAACAATGAATTGCATAATGCCAAAATGATATAAAATGGCTACCAAAACGCACACTAATATAATTGTAGATGTAACAGAGAATGCAAATACAAATCCACTTTCACCAAAATCCTTTACACCTGCCGGTGTATTAACCATTACACCACGATACACAAATGCCACACCTTCACGAGCAAATCGCTCAATTTTTTCCATGCCATGCCCCAAAACCTGAAAGAAACGGGTAACGGGAGGTACTTTTAAAATCAAAACAGCTATTACTACTTGTAGTAAAATTCCACTGATTACTAAACGGTAATTGATTCTCTTTTTATTGTTAGAGAACAAAAAAGCGATCCCTAAGATCAATACAATTCCAAAAATTCCTTGAAACCTTTCCATAAGCAATTAGTTAGCGATCAATTAGGTTCGGAAGATACGGAATGAATTGGAAAACCAATTGATGGAATTGCTTATTCAAACAAAAAACCGTGCATAGAATATACTTCTATACACGGCTTATATAATTAGTTATTTTCTAATTATCAAGAGATAAGAACTAAAAATTACATCAAAGTCTTGATTTTCTTATCCAATACAGATTTAGGAACTGCTCCAATCTGCTTGTCTACAATTTGACCTCCTTTAATGAAAAGGATAGCAGGGATTGAAGTAATACCGTAGTTCACACTTAATCCAGGATTGGTATCAACATTTACTTTACCAACATTAATTTGACCATCGTACTCTTTCGCTAATTCTTCAATAACTGGTCCGATTGCTCTGCATGGTCCACACCATTCTGCCCAGAAATCTACTACGGTTAATTTATTACTATCCAGTACCGTTGTCTGGAAATTTGCGTCTGTTAATTCTAATGCCATTTTGTTTATTTTATTTTGATGATTTGAATATGCCTATCATAATTACGATTTAGCAATTATTTCCTTACATAAATCAAATTTACTGCCAAAGCTACTTATCTGCTTAATTGACTTTTCCACCATTGTGACTAGATTGTTTTGTCACTTGTAACTGACAAGCTTTCCGTAGTCTTTTTCATTGGATACCACTTGAAAAAAGTAACTGAGCGCCAAATCCATTCAATCGGGCCATAATTATAGCGTTTTAACCACCAACTGCTTACAATCACCTGTAAACCAAAGAATAAGATGGCTATTCCCCAATTTAAAAAAGGAGGCGTTTTTCCTACTAATCCAAATCCAACATGATAAAATAAGAGAAGTCCTAAAGCTGTTTGGCATAAATAACAGGTTAATGCCAATTTGCCGACTGTTGCAAAAGATTGAACAGCTTTCTGCCAAGATGGTTTATACAATAATAAACTTAGTCCTGTAACATAGAAAACAACCAATGCCGCATTAAAACTATCATAAATGATTCCAAAAAAGAATCCGACAACTTGGTTTTGCTCCCATTTCAATTTAAATAATTCGTTGGCACCAATAATGCCAAAACCAAGTATCAATAAAAACAAACCTAACCAGGCAGTTTTTTTACATAATTTTTTAAAGATGGGTTTAGCCGTTTCAACATTCCTGAACCAACCCATTCTACCTGTATACATCCCCAACAAAAAGAATCCGTAAGTGATGTAAATTCTTCCACCTAAAACCTGAAAGCGAAATTTGGTATACAAGTTATCCCAATTGTATTTTAGTAATTGCACCCAACCAGCTTTACTAATTGTATTATAATAAGCTACGGGATCCTCTCCATAATCAAATCCAGCATTTTTAGGGTTGATGATAAACTTGATCACTTCTACTAATTTTCCTGGAACATTTAAAGCGAACAATATTCCTAACACTAAAATCAATTTATTACTTGCCTTGCGCAAAGGCAATAACAACAAGCCCAATGGAGCATAGATCGATAAAATATCTCCTTGCCAAAAAGCATGATGAATTAAGCCAATAATGCCTAACAAAATAATTCTCCATCCGTAGCGCAATAAAAAATTGTCTTGGCGCTTCTCCATGCTTTGCATTTGCAGGTAAAAACACAAAAAAAAAAAAAAAGAAAAAAAGGCGAAAAACTTACCAGCTATCAAAATATCGTTGATATAAGGAACAATTTGACTTCCTATGTCTTTATGCTTGGTAAATAATTCTTGTGGTAGGGAGCCAGCACTGTACCAAAAAACCATATGTGCCAATAAAATACCCAATAAAGCTATACCTCTAAGTGCATCTACTGTTTGAATTCTATTGGGTTGAACTAAATTCTCCATGATAGTTTAATTGTTTCAAGTTCAAGTAAGTCAATTAAATACTTATCATCAAATCTAAAAGTACAAACGCAACAAATCGAGTATAAAGCCAATTATAGAAGGATGAAATTATCCCACCAAACCCACCCGAACATCTACATCAGGATTATTCATCAAGAAATCCGCCATTTCTTCGTTCATTAAAAAGCCTTTTTCTATGGTATACATACTGATACGCAAATTTTCTTTGGGCTCGTATACATTGAACTTTAAAGTAGATTTTCCTGGATTAGATTTCAGGTTTTTTTCCAAAAATTGCAACATCGAAGGGTTCACAGCACTGGGATGCATGCTAATCTCAACGCTTCTTGTAAGGTTTTGCTTTACCGTTTCCAACAAACTCATGGTATTGATCTTAAACTCAAATACATTGGGTTGATTGTACCTGTTTCTAAAAAATCCGTTGATCAAAATATTTTGCCCTTTCTCTAAATAGTTTTGAAATTTAACATAGTCTTCGCTCCATAAAACATACTCTGTTTTACCACTATAATCTTCCATTACAAATGACCCAAAATTCTTTCCAGTTTTAGTTACTCGATGTTGCACATCTGTTACCAAACCCGCTACCCGCCACATTCTTCCAGGGTTGGGTTGTAATGCTATGGCATCTTTAGCTTCGTTAAAATCTGCAATATTGGTGATCTCGTAATGCTTCAGTTCGAACTTAAAATGATCCAGTGGATGACCACTCATAAACATACCCGTTACATCTTTTTCATAATTGAGTAATTCGGTTAATGTCCATGGTTCTGCATTGGGAATCTTGGGAGTTGGAACAGTCATGGCACCTGGTAAATCTCCAAACAGCGTGTTGGTAGTTCCATGATTCATGCTTTGTTGCTGCTGCCCATATGCAATGATTTTCTCTAAACCAGTAACTCTTTCTCCATCTGCTATTCTAAAATATTGCGCTCGATGAAATGCCGGAAAGCAATCGAAAGCGCCAGAGTAGGCAAGACTTTCCATTGATTTTTTATTAACCGATTTAGTAAGCACTCTTTTTACAAAATCGAAAATATCGGCGTAGGGGCCATTTTTTTGCCTTTCTGAAA
>REAV01000205.1 GCA_004294465.1 Sphingobacteriia bacterium
TTTTTAGCTCGTAGAAATATCATTCGCTTAAAAAGATTTATGTCAAAAGATTTAAATGGCTGGGCTCGCTCTGATGCCAATTATATTTTGTTTGTTGAAATTATTCTGATGAGTTTATTCCTTACAATGAATGCCACAGATCAGGTATTACAAGGTTTAGGAGCTGAACATTTTAATGCAACATCCGCATTTATTATTTCTTCCAAGCTTACTCCAATTTTTAATGGCATGAGCATTGATTCACTAATTGCTATCGAAAGAATCGCTTGGTGGTTACATATCGCAGGTATTTTTGCTTTTTTAAACTATCTGCCCTATTCCAAACATCTTCATATAATGCTGGCATTTCCAAATGCTTATTTTACCCGTTTAGATGCCCCTGGAAAAATGAAAAACATGCCTGCTGTGCAAAATGAAGTATTATATGCCATGCAACCTGAATTAGCTCCAGCAAATGCTGCACCACCTGCAAGTTTTGGGGCCAAAGATGTTTTCGATTTGAGCTGGAAAAATTTATTGGATGCTTATAGTTGCACCGAATGTGGAAGATGCACAGCAGCTTGTCCTGCAAACAGCACAGGAAAACTATTAAGCCCTAGAAAAATCATGATGGCTACGAGAGACAGAATGGAAGATGTTGGAAAAAACATCAACATAAATAAGGAATTTAAACCGGATGAAAAGTCGCTGTTGCATAATTATATAAGTGTAGAAGAATTAAGAGCCTGTACTACCTGCAACGCATGTGTTGAAGAATGCCCTGTAAGTATTTCTCCATTAGATATCATTGTAGAATTAAGAAGATCGCTTATTATGGAAGAAAGTAATGCTCCACAAGAATGGAATGGCACTTTTAGCAATATCGAAAACAATTTTGCTCCATGGAAATTCTCTCCTGATGATAGAGACAAATGGGCAACTGAAATGGCCTAATTTTTAATTAGACAAAAGGTTTGTATAAGATTCTCCACAATTGAAGCAACGCTGTGAGAATAAGAATAATTCCCATTATTTGATTGAGGGTTTTATTACTAGCATTCAGCTTATTTACAAGCCAGTTACCCCCATGAATATAAACTGCTAATCCAGCAATAGTTCCTGTTCCTGCGCCTACTGTAAATAAATTAAAGGCCAAAGCCGATGATGGAAGTAACCCCATCTGAAATAAAGTAGTAGTCCATAAAAACCAAAAGGGAATTTGTACAGGATTCAATGCACTCATCATCAAACCTAATAAAAATCGATGAAGCTTATTCTTCAAAACCAATGATTTAGATTCTCCATGTTGTTTCTTAGCAGTTACAAAAGCCATTATTCCCAAAATCAGAAATAATACTACAGTTAACCATCCCAAAGCCAAAAACCAGTTTCTGTGTTGGGTAACCCAATCCATTCCTGTTAATGCAAATCGTAAATAAATCATTTCTACTATTGCAACGCCAATAGCAAATTCCCAGGCTTTTTTAAACCCCTCTTGCAACCCAATTTGGGTACTGGTAAAACTCATGTTGCCAAGCGGCAATTGGCCTAAAAAACTCACTGTAAAGCCTAATAATATATAAATGATCTGCTGCATTAATGCAATTTAAACCATAAGAATGATTCCATTGTTACATAAATGCGGTCAGACAGATCCGGTCAGACCATTCCTGTCTGACCGGTTTAGGAACAAGAATATTAATCAAGACCAATTCAATGGCAATATTCACTTAATTTTGAACCACTAAATTCAGATTCATGAAGATTAATACAATGGCAGAAATGATGGCAGCGGGTGAAATGCCTGAAGTGTTGTTTTGGGTAGGTTGTGCAGGAAGTTTTGATCAAAGAGCACAGAAAATCACCAAAGCATTTGCCACTATTTTAGACAAAGTAGGCATTAAATTCGCCATTTTAGGAAAAGAAGAAGCTTGTACCGGGGATCCTGCTCGTAGAGCTGGTAATGAATTTTTATTCCAAATGATGGCTTATCAAAATATACAAGTGCTCAATGGATATGGCATTAAAAAAATTGTAACCACTTGCCCTCATTGTTTTAATACTTTGAAAAATGAATATCCCGAATTAGGAGGCAATTATGAAGTAATTCATCACACTACTCTATTGCAAGAACTTATTAATGAAGGAAGGATAAAAATGAAAGAGGGTGGCGAATTCAAAGGAAAGAAAATTTCTTACCACGATAGTTGTTATTTAGGAAGAGCGAATAATATTTATGAGGCACCTCGAAAAGTTTTAGAAGCTTTAGATGCCGAATTAGTGGAAATGAAAAGATGCCGTACCAATGGACTTTGTTGTGGTGCAGGTGGATCTCAAATGTTCAAAGAAGATGAACCAGGAGATACAAGAATCAACATGGAAAGAGCAGATGAAGCTTTAGCAACAGGTGCTTCAGTTATTGCTGCTGCTTGCCCTTTTTGCAATACCATGATGACAGATGGTGTAAAAAATAGAGAAAAAGAAAATGAAGTAGGCGTTTTGGATGTAGCTGAATTGATCGCTGCAAGTATGCAATAAAAACAAAAAAATGGATTTAAACTACCAGCAACATATACCGGATAATTTTTCAGACGACTCAAAAGTTTGGGTTTATCAAAGCAGTAGATTGTTTAGCATGAGCGAGGCTTTTGAAATAGAAGATATACTGACTGAGTTTACCAATAATTGGAAATCACATGGAGTTCCTGTGAAAGGGTATTCAAATTTATTCTTTGGACAATTTATAGTGTTAATGGCTGATGAATCTGCCGCAAAAGTAGGTGGATGCAGCACAGACAGTTCAGTTCATGCAATTCAAGCCATAGAACAAAAATGCAAGGTCAATTTAATGGATCGTCAAACTTTGGCATTTATTATTCACGACAAATTACAAATGTTACCACTTTCCCAAATCAATTATGCTTTTGAAAATAACTTTTTAGACGAGCATACTTTGTATTTCAACAATCTAGTTGCAACAAAAAAAATGCTAATGAATGAATGGCTGGTACCTGTTAAAAACAGCTGGTTAAAATCTAAAATTAAATCTTTAGCAATTAGCTAAATAATTAGCGTTTTAGCTTGTCCAGGATTTCCTTTTTTTGTTTATCACTCAATGTGCTTTTTTGTACCAATTTATTTAACTGGTAACTAATCGACAATCGATAGTTTCTCGTTGTAGTAGCATTTACACTTTCAATATTAAACTGTTTACCAGTAGTAACAGTAATATATTGTTGTGGAGTAAATGGATCAATAACATTCAAACCTATTATCAACCTTCGATCAAAGAATTTTCTTTGCACTCCTAAATTTAAACTAAGATTACTCCTACTCCTACCTTGAGGGTCTGCGAAACTATTGAACCTTGTTGACCCTTCAATATTCCAGACATTGGTTGGAGTATACGTGTAATTTAAACTAGAATAAAAAGTTCCACCATCCTGGTAAAGGTAGATTTGCTTTTCTTTTTCACTATACATATTATATGTAAAACCAGCACTGGCATTCATTCTAAACTGCTTATTAAAAGTATAGCCACCAAACACACTTGCTTCGTATTCTTTTCTTGCGGCAATATTTAAATAGGTAACAACTGTTTTTCCTCCTTCAATTAAGTTGCGAATTGTATTAAAAACATTGTCTACTTTATTAAATCCTAAGGATGTATTGATATAATA
>REAV01000206.1 GCA_004294465.1 Sphingobacteriia bacterium
AGATTGTCATTAAGCAAATAGCAGTAAGAAAGATTGATTTTTTCATAATCGTTGTTTTTAATTTTTAAATTTGAATAGTTGATTTGATTAATTGCTTGATTTGATTCTTCCTAATTCATCACTAGCACCAGTTTCTCGGTCTCTTGCAGATTTAATTTTACTATTTCCAAACCGATAGCTAAAGTTGATGCTGACACTCCTGCTCTCCCATTTACGATAGGTATGCAAATTCAGGTTACTGGTTAATGCAGTTTGCTCCCACTGTTGTGTATTGAAAATATCATTTATCCCAATTTTTAGGGTTGCTTTTTGCTGAAGTAACTTTTTACTAAAACCCAGGTTAATGCTTCCTAAAGGTTTAGATTGATAGATAGTGGTAGTATTTTGAAAATTATACCAGGCACTTAATTCAGCTTTCCATCCCTTTTTTAAATCAATCGTATTACTCAAATATCCATTAAAACCCCAGCTTTCCTGTTTCACCAATTCTTTGGTTCCATATCCATCCAAACGAGTTTCGTATTGTTGAAAATAGGGTTCGGCATTTATATATATATCCCACCATTTAGCTGGTGAAAAAGCGCTACTCAATCCTATATTGAATACTTTTCTTGTTCCAACATTTTGTGGAATTAAAATTGTTTGATTACCTGATTGATAAGTAATGGATTCAATGTATTGATTGGTAACTGCATATTTTAGTTTAACACTATGTGCATACTTATAGGTATAATTCAATTCTAAGTTATTGGTCAATTGTGGAATTAAATAAGGGTTCCCTTGCTCACTGTTAAAAGCATCCAAAACATAGATAAATGGATTTTGGTCTTGGTAACTTGGACGATCAATTCTTCTACTCACCGAAAATCCGAATTGATGATTGTTGCTTAATTGATATTGCACAAATAGAGTGGGGAATAGATTCAAATAATTGGTGTCTGGTTTATTATTGATTTGATTTTTCAAATCAACAGATTGGCCGTTTACCTTACTGTATTCCGCTCTTAATCCTCCCTGAACAGTGAATTTGCTGAATTGAGTTTGAAAACTCAAATAGCCAGCTTGAATAAATTCATCGTAATTAAATTGATTGGTTTTTCCGGTATCGGTTAACCAACTGGTATTTTTAAATTGCTGTACTTTTATTTGATTATTCGAATTAGCATATATGGTTTTAAATCCAGCTTCCATTTTTGTATGTTCATTCATTCGATATAGATAATCCAATTTTAAACTACGAATGTTTATATTCAAAGATGCTTCGTTCTGAATATTAGAAGAAGACAACTTGGTATTGGATTGATTCAGGATTTCAGTTGAAATAGCATTGTTTAAAGTAGACTTGAATGAAGTAAAATCAGCATCAATATTCAGCTCCGATTTTTTATTTGTCAGTAAGCGATAATTGATATTAATATTATCTCTATTGGTAGCATTTGGAGCAATACTTCTAGTTAATACATTGGTATCTGAAGCTGCTAATGTATTAACAACTGTATAATTGCTATTATCCATTTGGGTGAAGCGATTATTGTGCATCCACAAAACACCCAATGTACTTTTTTTATTCAATGTATAATCTATCCCTGTTCTCCAATTGGCTCCGTTAAATGAATCACCTTCCAAACCTTTCTGAATAAAATTTTGAGATGGATTATATCGTTCATTATTGGCGATGGTAATTTGATATCCTTTATTTACTCCTCCATTTGCAAAAAAATTCCAATTATTTTTTCGAAGATTCATATTGGCTGTTCCACTTGTTCTTGCATGAGTACTTTGTACATAAGAACCCGATACAGATCCATTCAACCCATTTGAAATGCTTTTCTTTAATTTGATATTAATGATACCTGCATTGCCAGCAGCATCAAAACGGGCAGACGGATTGCTAATAATTTCTATTTCTTTAATATTATCTGCGTCAATACTTTTTAATAATTGAGCAAGATCCTGAGCTGCCAATTGGGTATTTCGGTCATCAATCATTACTGTTACTCCAGATTTCCCTCCCATTTGAATGTTTTCATTAGGATCTACTACAACTCCAGGTGCAGATTTAAGTATGTCCAACACATTTTGTCCAGCCAATGTAGGGCGTGCTGAAATATTTAAAACCGTTTTATCTACTAAGTTCTGAACAAAGGGTTTTGCAGCAACCACTGTTATTTCACTGGTAGTTTTACTAGTAAGTGTATCTTCTTTAGGTATTGCTTGGCCAATAGCACTAAGGGTGAAAAAAGGCATTAGGAGAAATAGTAATTTTTGCATCGCTCAATAATTATGGATGCAAATTGCCAATCCTGGGTTCGAATGCCGCCTCAAAACATTATTTGAGGCCTAGTAGCTTGGTATCAAATAATGAACTACTGTAAATCAATGAGTTAGAGAACGAATCTATTTAATTTGATACTCACTAGGATTGGCTCCTGTATGTTTTTTAAATGCCCGATTGAAAGTTGCCTTGCTATTAAAGCCTGCATCATAAGCCAAACTCATGATCGTCAAATGAGCATTGGCAGGGTCTGCCAATTTTGATTTTACCGATTCTACACGATATAAATTAATAAAGTCATTGAAATTCATCCCAAAACTTCTGTTGATGATCTTCGATAAAAGAGAAGCATTGGTACCTAATTCAAGTGCCAAATCGGTAAGGGTAAGCTCTGGATCCTGATACATTTTTTTAGATTCAATCGCTTCTTTCACCTTGGTTTTCCATTGTTCAGGAATTTCAGCATCAGGTTTTGGATTAGCAATAGCTGCATCTTTTATTATCTCAAAAGCCGCTTCTTCAGTTTGAATTGCTGTATTATCCAGTTGAAGAGGCAGCTGGTATCGAAGAAAATCGAGGCTGTATTTCTTTTTTTGATCTATTGAATGAGCATAGCCCATTATGGCAATATAATAGAATAAAAGAGCAAATAATAAATAATACCACCAGGTTGTAGTGTATTCTATATTAAATCCAAAAACATTCAACAAATTGAGCAATAGGGTAGAAAAGAAATAAATAAAACAGGCAATTAAAAAATTTCTCACCCATTCAAATTGCACATTATCAGCAAAAGACAATTCTTGGACGATGAAATTTCGGTATTGCTTATAAAAACGTAAGCTTAATAAAAGATATGCTAACAGGCTCAACAATCCAGCAGCAATATACCAATCTTGAAAATCGGGATCATTTTCACCATCCATTAAATAATATCCTTTTACAAATAGGTTATCTGTAACTGCTACAATGATATTCCAGGTGATATACAAAACACCGGGCAAAAAATGCCAATAATCCTTTTTAGTAAATTCAAAACTGGGATTTAATAAACTTTTTATATAATAGAATATAATAGGCGCCATTAATAAAGGATGCGTTAATGGCATATAGAACATAAAGTTTCTACATTCCATACATTCTTTTCCATTATACCAACCTGCATAACCCAACATCCAGGGGCAAATAAACAAAATCGATAAAAATAAGAATGCACTCAACCAAAGATCGGACTTGGTCTCTTTTTTAATTCCTTTATTCAATAAAAGAAATGCATAGACCAGTCCATGAACAAAGAAAATCAACAGTAAACCACTACGCCAGTTAAAATTGAAATACATAGAAATAATTATTTCAATTGTTTGGTTATTTCTTCAATTGC
>REAV01000086.1 GCA_004294465.1 Sphingobacteriia bacterium
AAAGAAATGTGGAGTATGAGGATCTTTCTCTGTATCGCTGTATGCATGATGCATTCTATGTAAAATTGCATATGCTCTTGCATTTAGATAGGAAGTACCTTGTGTGATCCAGGTATACATATACCAAAATTTTTCCCAGAACTTATTCATCGTAAACATTTTATGAGCAGAATACCGATGTAAATAAAAGGTTTGACCAAACAAAGAAAGATACCAATGAGATATGAGAAAAAATACAATGATCATATTGACTAAGTAGTTAAAATTAAGATTGCAAAGATTACCCTTAATGGGCATTTAAAAAAACTTTGTTAAAGCAAACGCTAAAATGGTCTGTTAATATTATACATAACCTGTTAAACATCTTCTTGTTTGAAAGATAGTGTTAAACTTTCGATGGTCGATTTCACTTTTCTATATTGTATACCTGCTGTATCAAGCATGCGTTTAGATGCTTTGGTGGTATCTGTTCCTTCGTATTTATCAGACAAGTAAACCACTTCTGAAATACCAGACTGAATTATGGCTTTGGTACATTCATTACAAGGAAATAAAGCAGTATAAATAATGCAGTTTTTTAAATTGATTCCTATATTATTTAAAATGGCATTCAATTCGGCATGGCATACATAGGGATATTTGGTGTCGAGAAATTCCCCTGTTTTACTCCATGGAAATTCATCATCGATGCATCCGATCGGAAGTCCGTTATACCCAGTACCAACTATTTTTTGTTGATCGTTTACTATGCAAGCTCCTACTTGCGTATTAGGATCTTTGGATCGACAACCACTTAATAAAGCAATTCCCATAAAGTATTCATCCCAGGAGATATAATCTTGTCGCTTTTTCAAATAATGCTATTAAGGCCTCTAAAATAGTATTAATTCTTGCCAATTTTCACCCGTTCTTGGGTTTTCCAAAGAATGATTGTGCTTCCATATTTGTTAAAAAATAGCCATAATGGCTTGCTTTTTGTATCTAAAACTTTAAAAAAAGATTAAAAACATATATTCGCACCTTAAAAAAAGCTTAAAATGAATAAATGTTATTGGACAATCGCATTGGCACTTACCTCGATTGCTTTCTCAGTAGGATGTTCCAACATTAAAAATGAACAAGAAAAGGAGAGTTATCCCAATATTCCTGTTGTAACAGTTGTTCAAAAAGATACTATCCTGAAAACTGATTATGTTTCAGACATTCAGGCAATCAAAAACGTTGAAATTCGAGCCAGGGTTCAAGGATTTCTCGAAAACATTTTAGTAGATGAAGGGCAAGAAGTAAAAAAAGGACAATCCCTTTTTAAAATAAATGATCAAGAACTAAAAACAGAGCTTGCAAGATCTAAGGCCAATGTTTCGAATGCAATGGCTGAAACGAAGTCTGCAGAGTTAGAACTGAATAGAACAGAAGTCTTGGTAAATAAAAACATCATTTCGAAAACTGAATATGAACTCGCTGCTGCTAAACTAAAAGCAACAAAAGCTAAATTAGATGAAGCCTATTCTATTCAAAAAAATGCAGAAACTAAACTTTCATACACCATCATTAAAGCTCCATTTGATGGAATAATAGATCGCATTCCATTAAAAATTGGAAGCTTAATCGACCCAGGTGCTTTATTAACTACTATTTCGGATATCAAGCAGGTATACGCCTATTTTCATGTGTCTGAAAATGAATACTTACAATATAAAAAATCGGTAAATAAAATAACACATCAAAGAAATCCGCTTCAGTTGATATTATCAGACGCTACAGAATATCCGTATTTAGGGAAAATAGAAACGATTGATGGAGAATTCAACGACAATACTGGTGCAATAGCATTCAGAGCTAAGTTTCCTAATCCAAACAAATTGCTAAAGCATGGCGCTTCTGGTAAAGTAAGAATTACAACAGATGTTGAAAAAGCTGTATTAATTCCACAAAAAGCTGGTTTCGAAATTCAAGATAAAAACTATGTTTTTGTGGTTGATAAAGACAATAAAATTATGATGCGTCCATTTTTTACAACAAGACGAGTGGCCCAATTTTATATCGTTGATAAAGGTCTTAAGCCAGGTGATAAAATAGTATATGAGGGAATACAAAATATAAAACAAGGAGATAAAATTAATCCTCAATTAAAAAATGTTGACAGCATAATGCGTTTAGAAGAATAGAGCTCAACACTTGATTTATTTAGTACAATAATTACTCCTATATGTTTGAAATATTTATTAGAAGACCAATACTATCCTTAGTTATATCAATTATTATCACGTTGCTTGGTGTGCTGGCGCTGTTTTCATTACCAGTTACACAATTTCCTGATATTGTTCCCCCATCGGTTACCGTAACTGCAAAATATACAGGTGCCAATGCAGAAGTTTGTGCAAAAGCAGTTGCAACTCCATTAGAAAGAGCAATTAATGGTGTTCCAGGAATGACCTATATGTCTTCTGTCTCCAGTAATAATGGTATCACTTTGATTACAATCGCTTTTAAAGTGGGCATTGATCCGGATGTTGCAGCAGTAAACGTTCAAAACCGTGTTACAACTGTATTAGATGAGTTACCCGAAGAAGTCATTAAAGCAGGTGTTACAACAGAAAAGGATGTAAACAGTATGTTGTTGTATCTCAATGTAACAAGTAAAGACACATCAGCAGATGAACAATTTATTTACAATTTTACCGACATCAATATTTTACAAGAATTAAAAAGAATTGATGGGGTAGGCTTTGCTGAAATAATGGGGCAGAAAGAATATTCTATGAGGGTATGGCTAAAACCTGATAGAATGCTGGCTTACAATGTATCAGCGCAAGATGTTGTAAACGCTTTACGAAATCAAAATGTTGAAGCAGCGCCTGGTAAAACAGGGGAAAGTTCTGGAAAATCTATTCAAAGCCTTCAATATATTTTACGATATACAGGAAAATTTGATAAGCCAATTCAATACCAGAATATAGTTATTAGATCTGAAACCAATGGTTCAATTTTATACCTTAAAGATATTGCAGATATTGAACTTGGGGCAAATACTTATAGTATGATTTCTAAAACAGATGGAAGACCTTCTGCTTCTATCATGTTAAAACAAAGACCTGGTTCTAATGCAAAAGAAGTAATTGAAAAGGTAAAAAATAGAATGGCAGAGTTGAAAGAAACCAGCTTTCCGCCAGGAATGGAATACAATTTTGCGTATGATGTTTCAAGATTTCTCAACGCCTCTATAAAAGAAGTTATCAAAACATTGATTGAGGCTTTTATTCTGGTATTCATCATTGTATTTATCTTTTTGCAAGACTTTAGGTCTACATTAATCCCTGCATTGGCTGTTCCTGTTGCACTAGTAGGTACACTTGCTTTTATGCTAGTTATGGGCTTCTCTATTAATCTACTAACCCTATTTGCACTTGTTTTAGCAATAGGAATTGTTGTAGATAATGCTATTGTAGTGGTTGAAGCTGTTCATGTAAAAATGACTGAACAACATTTGTCTCCAATGGACGCTACTATTTCTGCTATGAAAGAAATTAGTGGTGCAGTAATTGCCATCACTATGGTCATGTCTGCGGTATTTATTCCTGTTGCATTTTTATCGGGTCCTGTTGGTGTGTTTTATAGACAATTTTCTTTAACGCTTGCAGTATCCATTATTATTTCTGGATTGAATGCGCTAACGCTTACGCCAGCTTTATGTGCATTATTAATTAAACACACACACCAGGAAAAACACAAGGGTATTCTAGGACGTTTTTTTAATGGGTTTAACAAACGCTACAATAATGTTGAAAATAAATATATAAAGCTGGTAGCATTAATTGCCAAAAAAAGAATCATTACAATTGCACTTGTGATCTTTTTTATTGCTGGAACCGCTGGCGTTCAACAAATACTTCCTGGAGGATTTATTCCCACAGAAGATCAAGGAATTATTTATGTAAATATTTCAACACCAGCAGGGGCAACTGTTGAAAGAACAGAAAAAGTATTAATAGAATTAGAAGCAGCTATTAAATCGGTTCCTGCAGTTGAAAATTTAACTACTTTATCTGGATACAGTTTAATTACAGAAGCAGCTGGTGCATCATTTGGTATGATGATGATTAATTTAAAACCATGGCAGGATAGAAAAGAAACAGTAAAAGAATTGATTCCTATACTAAAAGAAAAAACAAAACATATTAATGATGCGGCTATAGAATTTATGCCTCCTCCTACTGTTCCGGGATTTGGAAATACGAGTGGGTTTGAATTGCGCATTATCGATAAAACAGGAAGCGGAGATTTACAAAAAACTGCAACAGTAACAAACCAGTTAATTGAAAAGATAAAAAAAGGTGGGGTAGTAAATAGTACTTATACCAGCTTCGATCCAAATTTTCCACAGTATCTTATAAATATTGATTATGCAATGGCTGCTAAAAAAGGGGTTACAGTAGATAATGCGATGAGCGATTTACAAACCCTAATTGGAAGTTTTTATGCTACCAATTTTATACGATTTGGTCAAATGTATAAAGTAATGGTTCAGGCATATCCCGAATTTAGAGCAAAGCCAACTGATTTATTAAATCTGTATGTAAAAAATGATCGTGGAGAAATGGTATCCTACTCAACATTTATAACTATTGAGCGAGTGTATGGTCCTGAGCAACTTACCCGATACAATATGTATACTGCAGCAATGGTTAATGGAGACGCAGCACCAGGATATAGCAGTGGTGAAGCCATAAAATCAATCGAAAAAATTGCAAAAGAAAATTTACCAAGAGGCTATGGCTATGAATGGTCTGGTATAACAAGAGATCAGGTAGCATCTGGAAGTCAAGCAGTTGGTATATTTCTTATTTGCTTGATTTTTATTTATTTAATTCTTTCTGCACAATATGAAAGCTTCATCATGCCCTTGGCTGTTATTTTCTCTTTACCAACAGGGGTATTCGGTGCATTTCTATCATTAAAATTGGTGGGCTTAGAAAACAATATATATGCGCAAGTGGCATTGGTAATGCTCATTGGATTATTAGGAAAAAATGCGATATTAATTATTGAATATGCTATGCTCAGAAGAAGTCAAGGATTGAGCATCATTGAAGCGGCCAAAGAAGGAGCATTATCTAGGCTTCGCCCAATTTTAATGACATCATTTGCATTTATTGCTGGTCTTATTCCACTTTGTATAGCGAGTGGTGCAGGAGCAATTGGCAATAGATCCATTGGAACCGCATCGGCTGGTGGTATGCTGTTTGGAACATTGTTTGGTGTATTAATCATTCCAGGGCTTTACGTGGTTTTTGCTCAGCTATCTGAATATATTTCTAAAAGAAAAACTATTTAAAATTCCATATAACTCGTTTTTTAATGAAAAAGAAAATTATAATTCTCTATATTATTTCATTTGTTTGTTTAATTGAATTTGCTTGTAAACCGCCAGCAAAAACAGTATTACCCGACAATAACGCTATTCCTACAACTTATCAAGGAAACTATGATAGTACCAATTTTGGAACAATTTCTTATAAAGATTTTTTTGGAAACGAAGACTTGGTTCAATTAATTGATACAGCTTTAAAATACAACTTTGATATTCAAATAGCAATTCAAAGAATTTCTATGGCCAACAATAATTGGCTAATAAGTAAAGGCTTAACTAAACCTGTAGTTAATGGAGTTGTTTCGGGTAGTGTAGAGAAATTTGGTGATTATACTATGAATGGTTTGGGAAATTATGATATGAATTTATCTCCCAATATCAATAAAAATCAACAAATACCAATTGTGATGCCAGATATGTTTCTGGGTTTTAGAAGTAACTGGGAAATTGATATATGGAACAAATTATCCTTTACTAAAAAAGCAGCATTTACACGATACAGGGCTAGCTTAAAAGAAAAACAATGGATAACAACACAAATAGTCGCTCAAGTATCATTCTTGTATTTTGATCTATTGGCTTTAGATAGAGAAATTTTAATACTAGAAAAAAATATTGAATTACAAGAAAAGGCTTTAGAAATTGTTTTTGCTCAAAAACAAGGAGGAAGAGCAACAGAGTTAGCGGTTCAACAATTTCAAGCACAAATACTCAATACAAAAAGTATTCTTTACACCATTAAACAATCAATTGTTGAAACAGAGAATGCAATAAAGATCTTAACAGGAAAAAACCAGTTAACCATTAATAGAAAAAGAGATATATACGAGTATGTTTTACCCTCAATGATAAATGCTGGAATTCCAAGTCAATTACTTCAACAAAGACCAGATATTCAATCTGCTGAGTTGCAATTAGAAGCAACCGGGTTTGATATAGAAGCCAGCAGAAAAGCGTTTTTGCCTTCGTTAAATATCACTTCATTCATAGCACTCAATTCATTTAACCCTTCATTTTTATTAAGCCCTGAATCTCTTGCTTTTGGACTCTTGGGTGGATTAACAACTCCATTGCTAAATAAAAGTTTATTGAAAGGAAATTATGAAAAAAACAAAACTGCTCAATTAGAAGCATATTATACCTACCAAAAAACTATTTTGATTGCAGTTCAAGAAGTCCAAACTATCTTAAAAGGAATTGAGAACTATCAAAAAATTTATTCTTATAAATTAGAGGAGTCTAAAAATTTACAATTGGCTGTAAGTACTTCAAAAGATCTATACATGACTGGATTTGCATCTTATTTAGAAGTGATTGCTGCACAAAGAGGTGCATTAGATTCTGAATTAGAATCTATAAAAAACAAGAAGATGATCTTTACTCAGTTAGTTGGTTTGTACAAATCACTTGGTGGAGGATGGCAGTAATTTAGAAACTTACTTTTTATAAATCCCTGAATCATATGCATAGGTAATTAAACCAGCAATACTTTTTACATTCATTTTTTCTAGAATTCTGGTACGATGTCCTTCTACCGTTCTTTTACTCAAATGTAGTTGCATCGCAATTTCTTTACTCGTAAATTCTTTACAGATTAAACGAATGATATCTAATTCTCTTTCAGTAAAAGTGGCCGAAGTTTTTTCAGGTAACTTATAATTTCTAGCAACAATTTCGGTAAGTCGCTGAGTAATTTCCTTACAGAAATATGGTTTATGCTGATTAACTGTTTCGATGGCTTCCTTTATTTCATACGCTTCTGCGGTTTTTACCAAATACCCTATTGCACCAGACTCCAACATATGTAAAATCAAATCATCTTTTACATAAGCACTCAAGGCAATTACTTTGCTATTGGGTATTAGTTTATTTAATTCTTTTGTAGCAGATATACCATCTAATACAGGCATTTTAATATCAGTAATGATAACATCTGGTTTTTGTAACAAAGCTTTCTCAATTAATTCTTCACCATTCGATGCCTCATCCAATAATTCAACTCCTTGCATATCTTTAATAAGTGCAGTTAAGCCAATTCTAAATACTCGTTGATCATCTGCAATGATTACTTTAATGGGGTTTGGATTTGCCAAAGAAAAGGTGGATTAATGATTTGAATTGTTTTATAATTATTATTAGCAATATGTAGTAATTATATGTTTATGTCACAAGTATAATTACTTGAACTTAAGGGTGTTTTCACGGTATTTAAACTTTTCTTTAAAATTTGAGCCCTTTAAGCAATACATCTGGCTCAACGTCTAGCCCTTTAGAAATAACCACTAAAGTAGTAAACGCAATATTTATTTTACCTTTTTCTATTCTCTGCAAATGAGCATATTCCATACCTGCTTCATTGGCAAGCCCATGCACAGTCAACCCCTTTGCCTTTCTTACTTCAGTTATTCGGGCAGCCAATTTCAACTTACAAGACCTCTTGTCGACCATGGCACCAAGGTCAATTTAATATGTAAATTCATTGGCGTATGAACATACGCCAAAATGCTTTTTTTAGTACTTTGCTACCAGAATATAAAACTGCTAAACATAGAATGATGATCTCCAATCAAACAAAAAACTGGATTTTATATGCATTGATTATGCAAATAATAAATGGAGTAGCCAATAAATCACATTAATGATTAAGCTGAAATGTATTGTTGAGCAAAATTCAAAGCCCGTCTTTCAGCCCAAGTGTAGGCATCTCCTTTTATCATAAATCCACAATGGCCTCCTTGATCGGGCATTTCTAAAAAAAGGTTAGGATTGTTCTGGGCAATATCAATTGGCATACAATTGGGTAATAAAAAAGGATCATTAACAGCCTGCACAATTAAAGATGGAAGGGAAATGTTTTTCAGAAAAGGACCAACGCTTGCTTTTTCATAAAAATCCAATGCGTTTTCATAGCCATGCAATGGTGCAGTGTACCGATTATCGAAGCTGATAAAATCATCAATTTCATCATATCCTTCTGCATTAATCAGATCTGGAAATAATGTTGCTTTGATCTTTATTTTAACCCCTAATTTTCTTAAGAATCTTTTTCGGTAAACAGCATTTTGTTTGGTCGTTAATGCATCTACACTTCCTTTTAAACTGCAAGGAACAGAAAAGCCAATAGCTGCTTTAATTTGAGCTGGCACTTCAACTGGGTTTTCTGCAATTGCCCTAAAAGTTAAGCTTCCGCCCATGCTAAAACCAATTAAAACTATTTCCTCATAACCATAGAATTTAATTGCATGCTCAATTACAAATCGTAAATCATTAGCATCGCCATGGTGATAAAAACGTGGTAATCGATTGATTTCTCCGCTACAACTCCTACAATTCCATCCCAAGGAATCAAACCCATTGGATGAAAATATTTTTGCCACTCCTTTTACATAATGCCTTGTTGAATCTCCTTCTAAGCCATGGGTTATAATTGCTAATCGATTTGATTTTTTTTGAGAAGATGACCAGTCCAAATCAACAAAATCACCATCGAGCAATTCCAGCCTTTCTCTACGGGCATATTCAAATTTCACTTTTCGAAAAAGGCTAGGAAAAATACTTTGTATATGGCCGTTGATTTGCCAAAAAGGAGGTTGAATAATAGGCTTTGCTAATAAAGGCATGTACAAACTTATTTACAATTGATTTGAATTCACAAATTTTCTATCTTCAAAGCATGGCTGCTACCAATTACTTGAAATATTTTAATGTTTTATCGTTGTTCGATACTAAAAGAACAAGGGATATTTTTCAAATAAATCCAACTGTTCCCACCTGCAGAACAGAGGCAAAGGAAATTCATGTAGATGTTTTTGATTACAACCCTTCTCATTTAGAAGAAACTAAATTAGATCGGATTGAATCTAGTTTTCCTTACAAAGACAATAACAATATTAGCTGGATTAATGTTGGTGGTATTCGCAAAAAAGATTTAGAATTATTGTGTACGCATTTTGATGTTCATTATTTATTATTAGAAGATATTTTAAGCATCGATCAACGTCCTAAAATGGACGAAATGGAGCCTGTATTGTTTTGCTTACTCAACATGCTCTACTTCAACGAATCCATTGGCACGGTTGAAATAGAGCAAATCAGTATTGTATTAGGCAAGAATTTTGTATTGTCTATTCAGGAAGATGCTCACAGAGATGTATTTAATCCTATCAGGGAAAAATTGCGTGCCCCAAATAGTAAACTAAGACTAAGTGGAGCAGATTATTTATGTTATGCCTTATTAGACATGATTGTAGATAATTATTATCTGGTCATGGAAAAAATTGGCGAGCGCATAGAATTCTTAGAAGATCGTATCATTAGAAGTAGCAATAAAAGATCTTTGGCTGAAATTAATGCACTCAGAAAAGAATTAATTGTGCTCAAACGAAACGTAAGCCCAGTAAGAGATCTGGTGAATGGCTTTATAAGAACCGATAGCGATTTAATTGAAGATAAAACCACTAAATATTTTAAAGACATTTACGATCATATTGTTCAGGCAAATGAATTAGCTGAAAGTTATAGAGACATGATGATTAACCTGCAAGATTTATACCTCAGTAATGTAAATCTTAAACTGAATGAAGTCATGAAGGTAATGGCCATTGTGACTTGCTTATTGGCCCCTGCTACCGTTATTGGTGGGATCTTCGGAATGAATTTTGACAAGCTTCCCTATATTCACAATGAATATGGCTTTTTTATAGCTGCTGCACTAATGATTATTGCCCCGATTATAATGGTTTTTGTTTTTAGAAAAAGGGGGTGGTTTTAATCCTTAAGGAATCAATGATTGCAATCATCTGAATGGGCATGATTGTGTTTTCGGCACATCCGAAAATTCAATACATGTGCAGTAATAATAAATAACACTGAAGGTACTAATAGTATATAACGCCAAGGATGAAAACTAACTTTTGCAATAAGCAATACAATTCCAGTACTAAACAACAATAAAGGCAACCAGCTATGGTGGTGTTTCTTGAAACCATGGTATAAAGCATAGACCCCCACAAAAAATGCCACTCCGATCATAAAATACTCAAATCGGAGATTTTCAATAATATTCACTCCAAACAAAGGAAGACTACTCAAAAACAGCGGTAGAATAGCACAATGGATAGCACAAGCTACAGAAGCAGTAATACCCAAAGCATCCCAATTGATTTTTGTACTCATCAGACTGTAAAAATACAACAGTGCAACCATGTTGCAAAATATTTGTAGATTCGCTTGTACCTTTGTACTTCAAATAGACATATGAGCAAGAAACTATTGGGATATATCGGGTTTTTTACTGTTTTAGTATTGGCATTTTACTTTTTCCTTTTTCGTGACAATGATATGTGGAAGAAAAAATTAGCCATTATCAGTTATGTAAAGCCATTTAGATTTACCAACCAAAATGGTTTGCCGGTAACGGATAAAGATTTGTTGGGAAAAGTAACCGTTGTTGAATATTTTTTTACCACCTGCAAGGGTATTTGTCCAAAAATGAATACCAATATGAAGGGTATTTATGAAACATTTAAGAACGAACCCAATTTTTTAATCCTTTCTCATACATGTAATCCGGAAACCGATTCTGTTCCAATATTAAAAAAATATGCAGACTCATTGAAAGTGAATACCAATATTTGGATTTTTGTTACTGGAAGAAAAGACAGTTTGTACCAAATGGCCAGAAACGCTTATTTATTAGACGATCCAAAAAATAGTTTCGAGAAAATTGAGGACCAGTTTATTCATACACAGTTTTTTGCGTTGGTAGACAAAGATGGAAGAATTCGTTCTCAGATTTATGATGGATTAAAAAAAGATGAAATCGAAAAATTGAAAAAAGACATTAATACATTGTTAAAAGAGAAATCTTCGACTGGTAATTTTGTTAACGGAATTTTTAGTAATAATCCATAACTAGAATAGATATGCAAAATAAGATCACCAATACTTTAAAAAAGCACCAGCTGAGTATTACTGATTCTAGAAAGAAAATATTATCATTTTTTCTTGAATCTGGAAGCGCATTGGCACACGCAGATATTGAGCAAAAAAGCAGTACCGAATTTGATCGTGTAACCATTTATAGAACGTTGCAAACTTTTGTAGAGAAAGGAATTATTCATACCATACCTACTGCTGACAATTCTATTTTATATGCATTGTGTAAAGATGATTGTATTGAAGGACATCATCATGATGATCATGTGCATTTTATTTGCGATGAATGTAACAGTACGTATTGTTTAGATCATGTTTCCATTCCTAAGGTTAAATTACCAAAGGGATTTACATCAGTTCAAACCAATTTAGTGGTGAGTGGGGTATGTAATAAATGTGAACAATGATTTTAGTAACTGGAGCAAGCGGACTAGTTGGATCAAAATTGATTCAACAACTCGTTCTTAACGGAGAAAATGTTCGTGCCATTTACCGAAAAGAAATTCCTTCCAATGATTATGGCAAAAAAGTAAATTGGGTAAAGGGCGATATTCTGGATATTCTTTCTTTAGAAGATGCCATGCAAGATGTGCAACAAGTTTATCATTGTGCAGCAGTGGTTTCTTTCAATCCATCTAAAAAATCAAGTTTGCATAGAACCAATATTGAGGGTACTGCCAATGTAGTAAATGCATGTATCAATACTGGTGTACAAAAATTATTATTTGTAAGTTCAGTTGCTGCTCTTGGAAGAATTAGAGTAGATAAACCAATAGATGAATCGATGAACTGGACACCCGAAACCAGTAATAGCGAATATGGTAAAACAAAATACATGGCCGAATTAGAAGTATGGCGGGGAATGGGTGAAGGCTTATCTGTTGCTGTTGTTAATCCGGTAATTATTTTAGGGGCTGGAGATTGGACCAGCGGATCCTCTGCCATTTTTAAATCGACATACGATGAATTTCCATGGTATACCAGCGGAATGAGCGGCTTTGTAGATGTCCAGGATGTAGTAAAGGCGATGATTACTATTATGCAATCTTCTGTTGCTGGAGAACGATTTATTATTAGTGGATCGAATGCCTATTACAAAGATGTTTTTGCAATAATGGCAAAACATTTTCAAAAGAAAGCTGCCCACAAAAAAGTTACTCCTTTTTTAGCCAATATTGTTTGGCGACTCGAGGCGATTAAGTCAATTTTTACTGGCAAAGATCCTTTACTTACAAAAGAAACTGCGAAAACAGCTCAGGCTTGTGTTCGATTTAATAACACTAAATTGCTGGAATTTTTCCCCAATTTTGAATATACCGATTTAGAAAAATCCATCAAAAGAATCTGCGAAGAATTAAAATTAAAGTATAACTTACCATAGTTTATATTTTCAATTTGAAACATTTTTTCACTATATTAATTGCGCTTTCATTGTACGCTCCATCCGTTGCAAAAATGATGGCATATGCAGATTGTTCTATTCAGGTACTATCCAATAGCGAGCCTTTATTATGTGATTGTATCAAAATAATTGGACTAGATAAGGTTCCAATGTCGGCTGATGAAAGCAATCAACAACAAAAAATAGCACAGCAAACCGATTGGAAGTATACGGTATCATCAGCATTCAATTTAGCTCAAAAAATTGTTGAATACAAGATTGAACATACTGGATTTTATTTAGCAAAAATGCCATCAGATAGAGTTAAAACTATCTTTCATCCCCCATCTTGTTAAAGGTTATTTACCCTCTTTTTATTGTAAACCTTTAACTTATTTTATGAAAAAAATATGCATAATTGCTGCTGTATTATTAGTAACAGTAGGCAATACAACCCTTATTGCACAAATTCAAACACCTATTCTCAATCAACAAATCATTACCGAAAATGGGCAGCCTATGTTGTTAGGGCATTGTTCAATTTCGGCTTATAAAAATGAACCATATTCTAATTGGTTCATTCCCAATTTTGATAATTACACCATAGACAGTGCAACCATTGAACAAATAAAGCCATTGCTCAAAAAAAAGAAAATGGATTTATTTATGGGCACATGGTGTGGTGATAGCAAACAGGAGGTTCCCAGAATCATTAAAATTTTATTGGCAGCCGGAATGGATACGGCACATTTATCTATTATAGCTGTTGGAAATGGAGGAGACATGTACAAGAAAAGCCCTCAAGGAGAGGAAATGGGTTTAAATATCAGGCGAGTGCCCACTTTAATAGTCTATGATAAAACAAAAGAAATGGGCAGATTTATAGAATACCCGGTAGTTTCTATCGAAAAAGACCTGCTGAGAATTTTACGAAAAGATGGATATGTACCTAATTACACCAATTTGAAGGATTAATTAAGATTCCATTACTTTTTTCCAAAGCAAGGGTATGCGTTTGATCCATACCAGTTCCCTTCTCTTTATTGATGCATCTTCTGCGGGGTAACCAAAATAGGTTTTCCCGCCTTCTAAAGAGGAAGGAACGCCGCTTTGGGCCAATACAACTGCATTGGCTCCAATTGTAAGTGTTTTGCTTACGCCAACCTGCCCCCAGAGGGTTACCCCATCTTCAATAATTGTTCCTCCAGCAATTCCAACCTGGGCAGCAAATAGACAATTTTTTCCGACGGTAACATCATGACCAATATGCACCATATTGTCCATTTTTGTGCCTTTTCCAATTCTGGTTTCTGCTGTTACACCTCTGTCGATGGTGCAACCAGTTCCTATTTCAACAAAATCTTCAATTACCACATTGCCGCAACTCAACATTTTTTTATACCAGATATCTCTGTTCTTTTTGGTATTATAATAAAAAGCATCTCCTCCTAGAACAGTTCCAGATTGTACAATAACATGATCGCCAATAATGGTATAATCTAAAATGGTAACATTAGGATGTATGATGCAATTTTTTCCGATGACAACTTGTTTGCCAATAAAAACATTAGGCATAATTACACTTCCTTCTCCGATAATTGCATCATCACTAATGGATAGTTGAGCTGCAGAAAAAGGACGAAAATGTTGTACGATTTTTAAATACGCTTCAAAAGGATCGTTTAAGATGAAGATTGTTTTTCCTTCAGGAATAGTTACCTCTTTTGTATTGATTATAATAAAATCTGCATCGCTTTTTAAACATGCATCATAATATTTAGGATGATCAACAAAAACCAAATCACCTGATTCCACTTTATGAATTTCATTGGTACCAAGTATCATTGATTGGGTATTTCCAAGAACTTCTGCTTGTACCAAGTTGGCGATCCATTGTACCGAAACGGGAGAGGGAAACTTCATTTGTGTCGTTTTTAGCTGAATTAAAGGTAGTAATACAAAGTTTCTTGAAATTTTTTTTTCTGTAGAAAAAAGAAAAAAATGGCAAAATTTTAGCGCTTTTTTTTATCAAAAAGGAGTGTTCGTGTTTATAAAAATTATTCATCTTAAAAAATTTTAATCTTCTGTAACTCTTTGTTCATAAGCTTTACAGACGATTAAAAGAAAATATTATTTCAATTTTTTGTAACAATTTCGAGATAAAATGAATGAAAAAATGGTTCTTTTTTTTGTCCTAAATTCACATCAGCAACCAAAATGTTAATAAAATTGTTTAAAAAAATTTTTGCATTGGTTAAAAGTCTTTTTAATATTGTGTAGGGAAACTTGTTTCCCAGTACTTACTAACCCATCCATATACAAAGTCTCGCTTCTGCGAGACTTTTGTTTTTGTAGATCACAAACTCGAAATTATTATGAGTCAAGTACATTTTTCAGAGCAAGAATTAATCCGAAGAGAGAAGCTTGCCAAGTTACAAGCTGCAGGAATCGATCCATTTCCTGCACCACTTTATCCAGTGAATATTTATTCGGTAGAAATTAAAAATAGATATACTGAAGAAACAAAAGATCAGCTTACCAATTTATGTGTTGCAGGAAGAGTGATGAGTATTAATGATAAAGGAAAAGTATTCTTTATTAAAATTCAAGACAGCAAGGGAATTATTCAATTGTATGTAAAAAGAGATGATATCTGCCCAACGGAAGACAAATCTTTTTTTGATGATGTTGTAAAACATGGTTTGGATTTAGGAGATATTATTGGTTGTACCGGATACGCTTTTGTAACCAAAACAGGTGAAACTTCCATTCATGCACAAACCATTACCCTTTTAACAAAATCACTTAAGCCACTTCCTGTTGTAAAAAGAGATGAGGAGGGAAATACCTTCGATGCGGTTACCGACCCCGAATTCAGGTATCGCCAACGTTATGCCGATTTAATTGTAAATCCCGAAGTAAAAGATGTATTTGTAAAAAGGTCAACCATAATTAATACTATTAGAGAATTCCTCAATAGCCAGGGTGCCTTGGAAGTAGATACACCCGTTTTACAGTCAATTCCAGGGGGTGCTGCAGCAAGACCATTTAGTACCCACCACAATGCTTTAGATGTTCCCTTTTATCTTAGAATAGCCAATGAGCTCTA
>REAV01000087.1 GCA_004294465.1 Sphingobacteriia bacterium
CGTTGTTTGCATTCATCAATCGTAATTTTTAGTTTCCCGAATTTATCGGTTGATAGAATATCTACTCCAGAAAGGAAGAAAGCAAAGTCGGGTTGTTGTTCTTGAATTAATTGAGGTAATGTTGATTGAAGTAAATCTAAATAGGTAGCACCATCAGTCCCATCTTTTAAACCAATATCTAGATCAGATCTTTCTTTGTGAAACGGATAATTGTGTTCTCCATGCATGCTAAAAGTGAATACACGCTCTTCATGCTCCATTAATTTTGCAGTTCCATTGCCTTGGTGAACATCTAAATCGATGATCAATATTTTTTTCGCCAGTTTATTATTCAACAAATAGTTGGCTGCAGTAGCCATATCATTGAGTAAACAAAAACCTTCGCCTCGATCGGCAAATGCATGATGTGTTCCCCCTGCTATATTCATTGCTACGCCATGCTCCATTGCAAATAAACAACAGTCAATAGTGCCTTGTGTAATGATTAATTCTCTTTGAGTTAATGCGGGCGATTGTGGAAATCCAATTTTTCTTTGCTCTGAAGCGGATAGTTGCTGATGAATTAATTTATCATAATAGCTTTTTTCATGGGTCCATAATACAACCGACTCAGGGCAGATTGCTGGTTTAAAAAAATGCTCATTTGTAACAGTGCCTTCGTGTATTAATTGCTCTGGTATCAATTCGTATTTCAACATCGGGAATCGATGCCCTTCAGGGAGTGGATGCGCATATATTGGATCGAAAGCTATTTTCAACATTTGATTACACTATCTTTTGTAATGGCAAAAACAGTATCTGTTTTTTTTGGCCTCATTATTTGAATACCACTGAATTTACTAAATGCAGGAAGGATGCAATTGTTCTTGCTAAAATAAAAACAAGGGAAACGCAAAGATTGTTTGGCATTTCCTTTTATTAAAATGCCAGGATGTATATGTCCGGAAAATACAAAACAGTTTTTGTCGTATTCAACTGAATCAGCAGGGTCATGTACAAATACAAAACCTTTCACTTGATAAAATCCTTCAACAACTTCAATCTCCGCCTTTTTATACCATGTTTCATGTAGAATATCATGATTCCCTCGAACTAGAATAAATTGAATTTGACTGAAATCTTTTCTCCATTTTAAAAATAAATCCAATTCTTTGTTCTCTGTACTATGAAATAAATCTCCCACTATTAAAATAGTTGTGGGTTTGAATTCAATCACTTGATTAAACAAATTCTGTAAATCTTCCTTATAAATATCTTGAGGAACCGCAATGCCATTCTTTCTAAAATGGCCAGTCTTAGAAAAGTGTGTGTCCGATAAAACGAGTATTTTTTCTTGCTCCCAAAAAATAACCCTGGAAGGAGAAAGCCAAAAATGGTTTTCATTAATCGTATGTAAAATAGGTAAAGTCACTTGGTAAAGATAGGAGTAGAAATAGTCATTATTTCAATAACTGCTCTTGCATTTTTTTAATTCTATCTTCTATTTTTTCTGAGGATAAACTATTTCTGTTTAATCCATCAACAATAATAGGAAAGGAGAGGGGTGTCAATTTTTTAGGGAACTGGAGTATAATGTTGCTTTTTGAAATTCTATCCAAGGCCAGCCTTAATCTTACTTCGTCCATTTGTTGACTCATAACTTCATTATAGGATTGCCTTAATAAAATATTATTTGGGTCATATTCTTCAAAAACCTTAAATAGCAATGCAGCCGATGATTGCAAATGCTTTGTCTTTACTTTTTCACCTGGATTTCCTTGAAAAATAAGCCCACCAATCACTGCAATATCCCTGAATTTTCTTTTAGCCATTTCAGCACTATTAATGCTTTTTTGAATGTCATTTAATAAATTATCAGCGGAAAATAATTCAAATACATTGCTATCATCCAATGGAATAGGCTGGTCACTTAATAATTCAAACCCATAATCGTTCATCGAAATCGAAAAACTGATTGGTGTGATTTTACTCAATCGATATGCTAGAATTGCGCTCATGGCTTCATGCACCTGCCGCCCTTCAAATGGATAGACCAATAAATGAAATTCATTTTTTTCTTCAATCTGCTCTATCAATAATTCATTCTCTTTTGGTATGATTGAAAGTTCGACTTGTAATTCAAATAATGCCCGAAGGTTTTTTAATTCTATAGGAGCATCATCATCAAAAGCCTTGGTAAAAGTTTGTCTGAGTATTTGTCCAAGATTTGCAGTTAAACTCATTCTGCCGCCCATCCATGAAGGAATGATTGATTTTTTTGAATTTGATTTCTTAACAATCACATCCATTTCTTTGATCATGATCAGTTCTACATTTCTACCAGCCAAAGTGAATGTATCGCCGGGGTTTAGCCTGCTGATAAACCATTCTTCAATTACCCCAATAAATCCACCACTCATTAGTTTTACTTTCAACATAGCGTCGCTCACAATGGTGCCAATATGCATACGATGCCGCATGGCCATTCTCCGGTTGGTGATTTTATATAACCCATCTACCAGTTCTACTTTTTTATATTCATCATATTGTTGTAATGCATTGCCCCCATTGATTAAATGATTTAAAACTTCATTCCATTCATTGATGGATAAATCTGCAAAGCAGTTGGTGGTTTTGATTTCATTATAAATAGTTGCAGCATGAAATCCTTCACCAATAGCAAGCGTACATAGAAATTGTAGCAGCACATCAAAGCAAGCCGTCATTGGTTCTTTGCTCTCAATTGATTTTTGTTCTATGGCTTCTTGTAAAGCTGCAGATTCAACCAATTCCAAACTATGGGTAGGAAGAAAATATATTTTACTTATTTCACCTGGTCGATGACCACTTCTGCCTGCTCTTTGTAAAAATCGGGCAATTCCTTTTGGAGAACCTACTTGTATAACAGTATCCACCGGCCTAAAATCTACTCCTAAATCTAAACTGGCCGTACAAACTACCGCTTTTAATTTTTGCGTATGCAAAGCATCTTCTACCCATAAGCGCAACTCTTGTTCAATACTTCCGTGATGTAAAGCAATCGCACCTGCTAATTGTGGAGCAATATTTAATAAAGTTTGATACCAGGTTTCGCTCATACCACGAGTATTAATAAATATCAACGTGGTTTTGCTAGCTTCTATAATGGGTATTAATGAAGCAGCCAGCTTAATCCCTAAATGCCCGGCCCATGGATATTTTTCTATTTCATTTGGAATGATTGTAATTACTTCTATTGGCTTGTCTATAACAGCTTTTATGATCACTCCTTCTTTTTGCAATGGAGCAAGCAATACTTCTTTGGCCTGTTCTAAGTTTCCAATAGTGGCACTTATTCCCCAGACAAGTGTTTTGTTATCAGATGCCAGTTCCTGCGATGATTTTAAACTGGTATCCCATTTTTGGTTTTGACTATGAATGATTCTGCAAATAGCCAATTCTGTTTGCACACCGCGTTTGCTTCCCAGTAATTCATGCCATTCATCAATTGCGATTATTCGTAAGGTTTTAAAATAATCAGGATATCCCTTCTGCGTTAACAAGAGATGCAAACTCTCCGGAGTGATAATTAATACTTCTGGAATATTTTTTTTCTGTTTGGCTCTTTCTGATGTACTTGTATCTCCATTGCGAATACCTACTTTCCATTGCAACCCTAAAGCATTGATCGCTTCTTCCATTGCCCTGCCTATATCTTTTGCCAATGCTCTTAGTGGAGTTACCCAAAGTAATTGTAGTCCATTATTTTTTAGATGTTGGTATTCTTTAGGATGGTCATTGATAAATTGTATGATGGCGCCTAAAAACACTGCATAGGTTTTTCCGCATCCAGTTGGTGCATTTACTAAACCACTTTCTCCTGCAATTATCTGGTTCCAGGTTTCTTGTTGAAATTCAAAAGGAATAAATGATTGTTCATTCAACCATTTGTTGATGATGGTATATCCTATAGTTGGTTGATGATTCAATTGAATGGTTGAAAATTAAAGTGTTTTTAAATATTCAATCAATGATTTTCTTTCCTCTTCCGTTAAAGCATCTCCAAAATAATGTCCCTGATTATTGTATCCAGCTAATGTTGTGTTATATATAGTTTTATTTATGGGAGCTTCGTAAACAGTGTATTTCCAGCAAAGATTTTGAATATCATAGAATGGTTTTTTAAAATCCTTCCCCCAATAGGTAGGTCTTATTTTACTGTTTAATACACCCTCTAAAGAAGGAACTGACCCATTGTGAAAATAGGGGGCTGTAATCCATACACCATCTAAAGGTGGAGCTACATAGCCGTTTGAAGGATATAATTTTGCAGCATGTTCTCCTTGAGCAAACCAACTATTATTAAACCAATTAATGAATTGAGGATTTTGGTAATTGCTTTTAAACAATAAAGAATCTGTTTTAATAATTGATGCTGGAATCAATAAATTAGGATATACTCCCTTCTCGCCATAAGTGCCATGGCATTTACTACAATTAGTGGTAAAAATCTTTTCTCCATCAATTGCTTTTTGAAAATCAATTTTACCTGGATAGCTTGGAGCTTCTAATTTTTTGAGAAATGCCAATACATCATTAAAATGACTACTTACTTCCCTTGCTTCTGCTGAATCTTTTACTGTTAACAAATTACTGAGCATCAAAAATTTACCAAAATCACCTCTTCCAAAGCCATTGTAAAACATGGCATTTTTTTTCTTTAATAGCCACCACGCAGGAACATCAGTTGGTACAACTTCTTTAGGTATATCGAGTAAAGGTGTTTGTTTCCATTCTAATGTAGAAGGGTCTCTGTGAGCAACTAATAGAATGGCTAATCGATCAGCGGCATTAATTCCCTTCACTGCTGTTCGCATTTGTGGTGTTATAGTAGACAATGAAGTTGAGATTGCTTCAGTTGCTTCAAATTGTTTAGGTGAAATCATCTTCATCAGCGATTTAGAAAATTGCTGCATCCATTCTTTTCCAGATGATAAATTGGTAAAATCAAGTTCAGTATTGCCCAAGCCCAGCATTAATTTGCCATCAATTATTTGTGAATGACATTGCAAGCAGGTTGGTACTACAATTTCAGTTCCATTCGGATGCTTAACTACATTAAAACCTGCTGGAATCACTGATGCTTTGCCTTCCCTTGCCAAGTAATTGTGTTCATCCTTTCCAAATAGATTGATATAAAGCGAATAAGGCAGACCACTTTTAATAAAGTCGCCATAAATTAAGTATTGGTAACCATTTAGTGCATTTCCGTCCTGCTGTTTACTTGGTGGGATGAAAATTGGTTTTTCAGAATTAGGCAACCCTGAATGAATAACCCATGATGAGCTAATAATGAAAAAAAACAATATGATAGCAACGATACTTTTTTTTGATTTAAGCATACTACATGCCTTGCTGCAATATTTTACTAGTTCCCAATTTTTTGCCCATTTCTTTCTCCATGTAAAGCTTCTGCCGCAAGTAACACAGACTTTTTGAGGTAGGTTTGCTTTATTGCCTTTAAAAGTTGACATTCTTATATAACATTAGAAATGGCAAAAGAGTTCTAATTCACCGACTTGATTTGAGTATCTGATTTTCTAATAAAATACAGTTTTTTATTTTCTAGATAATCTGGAATGGTGAGTTCATTTTTTTGCTTAACTGGTTGAAAGTCAAATTCATTAAAAAGCTTAGCAAAATTATCAGATAAATGCGCAATTAGATTTTTATTGTAAGCAATCAATAGCTTCCCAAAATGATACATTGCTTCGTAACCCTTAAATACCATATCACTAGGTCTTCCAAAATATTTATTTCGATAATTGGCAGTTATTTGTTGAGCTATTTTACTGGTTCTGGAATAATTATAAGGAGATGTATAAATGATTTCGGCATCTTTTCCAATATCTCTTATTCCATCCCATGTTGGCATGCCAACTGTGATTGCTTTGACTTTTTTTGAAGATGCAATTGCTTTCACTAAATTATTGCCAAACACTTCATTTAAGCTTGCGCATAAAATGATATTTTGTTTGGTACTATCTAATTGCATGATCACTTGTGCAGTTGTAAATGAATCAATTAGTTCAACTGTTTTTATTTTGAGAGGAAGTCCTTGTGTTTTTTTGTTTAGATCATTAAAACTGCCGGCAATCATATCGTCTGATGGACCTTTCCTTTTAAAAACAGTAATTTGTTCGGTCGGAAAAGTTCTATGTATATATCTATAAATGGCTTCTATATGTGTTTTTAATGTTGGGTTTACCAATGCAAAAAAAGGATTGCCATTTATTCCGCCATCATTAGGATATGTCATTGATATCAATGGAACATTTTTTTCAAGCGCAAAGTCGGCAATTGTTTTTATTTCTGATCTATTATTAAATGATGCAATGATGAGTGAAACGTCTTGTATCTCTTTGTTTTCCAGAATTAATTCAATAGGGTTCGCTTCGCTTTTGGTGTCATAAAATAATACTTCCAATGACTGTTTTTCTGCATTCAATGAGTCAACAGCCAATAACATTCCATTGTAAAAATCTAAACCTGGTAAAATGGTTTTTGGTAAATTTGAACTACCCAATTTATAGTTCATTCCTTCAAAACTGGAGTCTATATAAATTGGGGCAAATACGACTACTTTTAAAGGCTTATTTGATGACTGCGCAAATAATGCACATGTCATGATTAAATACAAAAAGCTGAGTCCTATTTTTTTATATGAATGCATAAGTCTATTTATTCCCATTCAATGGTTGCTGGAGGCTTGCTACTAATATCGTACACCACTCGATTGATTCCTCTAACATTATTGATGATCTCATTAGAAATATCCGCCAAGAACTCATACGGCAAATGTGCCCAATCTGCAGTCATTCCATCTACTGAAGTTACTGCTCTTAATGCAACAGTAAATTCATAAGTTCTTTCATCACCCATTACTCCTACACTTTTAACTGGCAATAAAATAGTACCCGCTTGCCAAACTTTTGTATAAAGGCCAGCTGTTTTAAGGCCATTAATAAAAATAGCATCAGCTCTTTGTAACAGATCCACTCTTTCTGCATTTACTTCTCCTAAAATTCTGATGGCCAATCCTGGCCCTGGAAATGGATGACGATTGATCATATCAGCCGGAATACCCAAGGCTAAGCCTACTTTTCTCACTTCATCTTTAAATAAATATCTCAAAGGCTCCACTAAGGACAAATGCATGGTATCAGGCAGCCCTCCCACATTGTGGTGAGATTTAATGGTTTGAGATGGACCATGTACACTCACACTTTCAATTACATCTGGATAGATGGTTCCTTGCCCTAAAAAGGAAATATTGTCCATTTTCAAGGATTCTTCCTGGAAAACATCAATAAATAATTTGCCAATTGCTTTTCTTTTTGCTTCAGGATCCGTTTTGTCTTTTAAAGCGTCATAAAACAGCTGCTTGGCATCTATTCCTTTTACATTTAAGCCAATGGTTTTATATGTATCTAATACTTGTTGAAATTCATCTTTTCTTAGTACCCCATTGTCTACAAAAATGCCATGTAGTCTATTGCCAATTGCTTTGGAAATTAATGTTGCAGCAACTGTACTGTCTACGCCACCACTCAAAGCCATGATCACCTGTTTGTCTCCAATTTCAGCTTTCAATTTAGCTACGGTTTCCTCTACAAATGAGTTGGGCGTCCAGTTCTGGCTGCATTTACAAGTATCAACCAGGAAATTTTTGATAATATTTTTTCCTTCGGTTGAATGGTATACTTCCGGATGAAACTGTAAACCATATAAAGGAAAAGTATCAGTAGCGTCTTTTTTGAAAGCCGCAATAGGAATACTTTCGGTAGTTGCTAAAATGGAAAACCCTTGAGGTAAAGCAGTGATTGAGTCACTATGACTCATCCAAACCTGGGATTTTTGAGGGATTGCTTTAAAAAGGGCATCTTCAGATTTTAATTCCATGGAAGCCCTTCCATATTCTCGTTTATTTGATTTATCAACTCTACCTCCAAACAATTTTGCAGTCATCTGGGCTCCATAACAAATTCCTAAAACGGGTAATTGTTGGATATAGGTTGAAACCGGAACTTCAGGTGCTTTTTCGTCATTAACACTAAAAGGGGATCCACTCAAAATGATGCCTTTCAGGCTTTGATCTATAGTAAATTCTTTGTGGTAGGGGATTATTTCGCAATAAATATTTGCTTCTCTTACCGCTCTTGCAATCAATTGTGTGTATTGACTTCCAAAGTCGAGGATCAATATTTTTTCTGTCATTGGGCGAAGTTAAATGAATTTTTCATCTGCCCATAATGACAGACTACTTGGATTGGATATTTTATTACCTTACAGCATTAAATTAACAAAAATGAGAACCCTGTATCTTGTAGTTTTTAGTTCTATTGTATTGTTTTCCTGCAGATGGACCAATAAAAAGGTTGAAGGAAACGGTAAAATAGTTACCCAAAATAGATCAGTTCAAAAAGCTGAAAAAATTGAATTAGCAGGTAATTTTGATGTAGATATCACCCAGGGTAGTGAAACCTCCATTTCTATTGAAACAGATGAGAATTTACAACCTTACATTGTAATTAATGAATCGGACGATAAACTGGTTTTAAAGGAAAAAAATAACTATCGATTAAAAAGCGATTTCCCTATTAAAATACACATTACTACTCCAAAATTATCTAAAGTATCATTGAGTGGAAGTGGGTCAGTAATTGGAAAAAATAAGTTTACTGGAATGGAAAAGTTATTGCTCAGTTTATCAGGTAGTGGAAAAATGGATCTAGCATTAAATGCTCCAACATTAGAAGTTGATATTGCTGGAGTTGGTTCGATGGTATTGGCAGGGGAAACTAAAAATGCTGAATTTAAGATTGCTGGTTCAGGAGAATGCGATGCCATTCAATTAAAAACGGAGAACACCAAAGTAAAAGTTGCTGGAGTGGGTACTATAAAAGTTTTTGCAGATGTTTTATTAGATGTAAATGTTGCTGGAAGCGGAACCATCTATTATAAAGGAGCGGCCACTATTAAGCAAAAGATTGCAGGAAGTGGTTCGATTAAGCAATTGGATTAATTATAATGTATTGTTGAATAAATCATAAATGGAAAAGAAGCAAAGAATTTTATTGGCTGAAGATGAAACTAAATTAGGCCAGGTAATTAAAGATGAGTTCACCCGAAATGGGTATAAAGTTGATCTTGCCATCAATGGTGCAGAAGCATCCAAACTATTTAATGAGCATGTGTATTCGATGATCATTTTGGATATTAATCTACCCATTAAAACAGGATTGGTTTTATGTGAAGAGTTCAGAGGTAAAAATAAAAAAGTGCCTATTTTAATGCTAACTGCTATTAGTGAAGTGAATGAAAAAGTAATTGCTTTTAATAATGGTGCAGACGATTATTTAGTAAAACCTTTCCACTTCGATGAGCTTTTTGCAAGGGTAAAAACCTTAATTAAAAGAACCACTGTTGTGCCCGATGAAGCCAATATTATAATTGATGATTTAGAGATTAATTTCTCTGGAAAAAATGCTAGTAGGGGAGGTACTGAAATCAATTTAACTTCAAAAGAATTTACGCTCCTGGTATTATTGGCAAAAAACAAAGGAAAAGTGATCTCTAAACAAGAGATCTTAGAAAAAGTTTGGGATTTAAGTTTTGATACAGGTACAAATACTATTGAAGTATATATCAGTTTTTTAAGAAATAAAGTGGATAAGCTTTTCGAGAAGAAACTCATACATACTAAGCCAGGATTTGGTTATTATATAAAATAATTGCTATGAATCTGAAACAAAGATTCGCTTTCCTATTCACTGGCTTTGTAGCAATTATATTATTTATTGCTTGCACTACAATTTATTTCTTGTACGCGGGATATCGACAAGAAGATTTTTACAATAGAATTTCCTTAGAGGGCAATGAAGTTTATGAAGTTTATCAAGAATCAAAAACTGCAGATAGTTTAACTGGTTCTAATCTGTTAGCTGAAATCCGTGACCGATCTATATTTAACGAAAACATATTAATTGAAGATTCAAGTGGTAATCGTGTTTTAGCTATTCCAAATGATAAGACAATAGAAATTACTTCTATATTAAAAGAGAAAGCAAAGAAACTAAAGCGCTTTCAGTATACTGACTCTACAAAAACTCAACATGTATTAGAGTTCCATATTCCAACAAAGACTTTTATTTATGTGTCTGGATTTGATCGGGTTGGATTAAGAAAGTTAAATAATTTTCAAATTATTTTAGCGGTTGTTTTTTTAGGTGGCTTAATATTAACAGGTGTATTGTCTTTTCTTTTTGTAAAACAAGCGGTCAAGCCAATTGTACAATTGAGTAATCAAATGCAATTGATTGATGTAAAGAATCTGTCAAAAAGAATATCCTTAAAAGACACAAAAGATGAAATCAACCAAATTGCCGGTAGTTTTAATTCAATGATGGACAGGCTAAAAGCTGCATTCGATGCTCAAAAAAGCTTTGTTCAACATGCTTCTCATGAATTAAGGACTCCTTTAGCTGTTATGTTATCCCAAACTGAAGTTGCATTAAATAAAGAGCATACTAATGAAGAGTATAAAACTGTATTTGCCTCTTTGAAGGAAGACCAGCAAAATATGATTGATTTAGCCAATTCCTTATTGTTGCTTTCTAAATATGAAACCGCAAATATTGATACAGACTGGCCCCTTGTAAGAATAGATGAATTACTATTTGATGCTATATCCCTATCTCAAAGAAGTTTTCGAGATATTACTATAGATTTTTCATTTATCAAAATTCCCGATCATGATGAAGATTTGTTGTTAAAGTGCAATGAATCTTTAATAAAATCTGTATTTACCAATCTTATAAAAAATGGGTATCAATACTCAATAAATCAAAAAATAATCATTAGTATACTTGCTGATAATCATGCAATTGAGATAACTTTTCAAAATACCGGACTTCAATTATCAAAAGAGGAATCATCGAATATGACTTTGCCTTTTTTTAGAGGCCAGAATGCCGATGGTAAAAAAGGATTTGGATTGGGCTTGTCTATCATTGACCGGATATTGACTTTGCATAATGGAAGTTTAGAATATTATACCTCAACAAATGATCTAAATGTTTTCAAAGTAATGCTTCCAAAATTGAATCGTTGATAGCAACAAAAAAGCCAGTCGAATGACTGGCTCAATATGAGTTGAACAATAACTTAATTAAGCTACTGCTTTTGCTTTTTTTGCTAATTTGCTCTTTAGGTTAGCTGCTTTATTCTTATGGATAATTCCACGTTTAGCTAACTTGTCGATCATAGAAACTACGTTAGGAAGCTGCTCTTCGTAAGCCTTCGTTTCGGTATTCGCTTTTAAATCACGAATTGCATTACGGGTAGTTTTACCATAATAACGATTGCGGTCACGACGCTTTGCTGATTGTCTAACGTCTTTCTTTGTAGCTGAATGATTTGCCATTTTCTATTTTTTTCAGGACGGCAAAGGTAAGGGCTGGAACTGAAACGCTGAAATTTAAAATACAAAAAAATCAAAAATAGTTTCATTTTGTGGGTTATTTATACAAAAAAGGCTGTTTTTGATCCTAATTTTGATACATTTTCTCCCTTCAATGACCGATATTTGCATCCAATTTCAACTAAAATATAGCATAATCAAGCCAAATGAAGGATTTCTCATATATCACTAATTCACATCCAGCATTTATCGAATCCATTTACCAAGACTTTTTAAAAGATCCAAATAGCGTAGATCTTGACATGAAAAAATTCTTTGAAGGATTTGACTTCGCTATTTCCTCAAATAATCTGCCAACTAATTCATCCTCAGAGAGTTCTAGTAATTCAGTAGATTGGATGAAAGAAATCAGGGTTTATCGCCTCATTCTTGGTTATCGAAACAAAGGTCATTTATTAGCCAAGACCAACCCAATCAGGAGTAGAAAAGACCGTGGAGCTAATTTGGCTCTTTCCTTCTTTGGATTAAGCGATGCCGATTTAAATACAACTTATCAGGCAGGCAACTTAATTGGTTTAGGTGCTACTACTCTTAAAAATATTTTAGCACATTTAGAGAATGTATATGCCAATCATGTAGGTATTGAGTTCAAGTATATTAGCGATCAAAATAAAATAGATTGGTTAACCAATGAGATGGAAAAAGGCTTTTCAGTTTCTTTGTCAATTGATAAGAAACGTCGCATCCTTGAAAAACTAAATCAAGGAGTAATGTTCGAAAAATTTTTACATACTAAATATATTGGGCAGAAAAGATTTTCATTAGAAGGGGGTGAAACAACAATCGCTGCGCTTGATGCAATTATTAATGTTGCTGCTGACAACAGTGTTGAAGAAGTAGTTATAGGGATGGCGCATCGTGGTCGATTGAATGTTTTGGCAAATATCATGGGTAAAACCTATGAGCAAATATTCAGCGAGTTTGAAGGAACAGCTACTATAGACCAAACCATGGGAAGCGGAGATGTGAAATACCATATGGGCTATGGAAGTGAAGTAGTAACAATGAATGGTAAAGATATTTATTTGAAATTAATGCCGAATCCTTCACATTTGGAAGCGGTAGATCCAGTTGTGGTTGGTTTTGCAAGGGCTAAAGCGGATGTAATCAAGCAAAGTGATTTCGATAAGATTTTGCCTATTTTAATTCATGGTGATGCATCGGTAGCAGGGCAAGGCATTGTATATGAAGTATTACAAATGTCTAACCTAAGAGGATACTATACTGGAGGAACTATTCATTTCGTCATCAATAACCAGATTGGTTTTACTACAGATTTTGATGATGCAAGAAGTGCCGATTACGCAACATCCGTTGCTGCAATGGTGCAAGCGCCAGTTCTGCACGTGAATGGTGATGATGCTGAAGCCGTTGTTAAATGTGCAGAGATAGCAACCAGATACAGACAAGAATTCAATAGCGATATTTTCATTGATATGGTATGTTATCGTAAACATGGCCACAATGAAGGGGATGATCCTAAATATACTCAACCACAGTTGTATGCTTTGATTGATAAGCATCAAAATCCAAGAGAAATTTATACCACTTACCTCATTCAAAATGGCGAATCTGATGCACAGGAATTGGCCAAAGAAATGGAGAAAAAATTCTGGGCCGACTTACAGGAAAGATTAGATGAAATTAAACAGAATCCTTTGCCCTATAAATACCAGGCTCCCGAATTGGTATGGAAGAGCATGACAAAAGCCACTAGCGCTCATTTTGAGGGATCTCCCAATACAGCTATATCTGCTGAACTATTCAAAACATTGTTTGATGGTTTGATGAAGTGGCCTGCCGATTTTAAGCCTTTAAAAAAGATTGAAAAATTATTACAAGACAAAATTAAATTACTGGAAACAGAAGACAAAGTTGATTGGGCAACAGCCGAATTAATGGCATATGGTTCAATATTAACGGATGGAAATATTGTGCGTATGAGTGGGCAAGATGTTCAAAGAGGAACATTTAGCCATCGACATGCAATTCTTCGCGATGAGGTTACTAATAAAGGCTATAATCGCCTCAATCACTTTACTGAAAATCAACAAAAGTTCAGAATTTATAATTCTTTATTAAGTGAATATGGAGTTTTAGGTTTTGAATATGGTTATGCAATGGCCAATCCAAATGCCTTGGTTATTTGGGAAGCACAATTTGGAGATTTCTGTAATGGTGCCCAAACAATGATTGATCAGTTTATTGCAGCAGGTGAACAAAAATGGCAACGCCAGAATGGATTGGTAATGTTATTGCCGCATGGTTATGAAGGACAGGGTCCTGAACACAGTAGTGCAAGAATGGAAAGATTTTTACAAATGTGTGCTGAATTAAATATGGTCATTACCAATATTACAACAGCATCCAATTTGTTTCATTTATTCAGAAGACAATTGACCTGGAATTTCCGCAAGCCATTAATTAATTTCTCACCTAAAGCCAATTTGAGAAATCCTAATACTTATAGTAAAACTGCAGAATTTCTTTCTGGTGGATTTAAGGAATTGATTGATGATGCATTTGTTGATGATCCTACGCAAGTAAAGAAAGTCTTATTCTGTACTGGAAAATTGTATTATGAGTTAGCTGAAAAGCAATTGAAAGACAATCGCAAAGACATCGCCATTATTCGATTAGAACAAATCTATCCTTTAGCAAATAAACAAATTGAAGCTTTGTATAATAAATACAATAAAGCAACATGGTTTTGGGTACAGGAAGAACCCATGAATATGGGAGCTGCAGGGTTTTTACAGATGAATTTAAAATCGATTAATTTTGGAGTAATCAGTAGAAATGCAAGTGCATCCACAGCTACAGGTTATGCAAAAATTCATGCTAAAGAACAAGCAGAGATTATTGAAACAGCATTTAATGTATAGTTAATATAAATAGTATGATTGAGATAAAAGTGCCAACAGTAGGAGAATCGATCAATGAAGTGACTTTATTGAAATGGACAAAAAAAGACGGAGAATGGGTTGATCGTGATGAAGTAATTGCTGAATTAGAAAGTGAAAAAGCAACTTTTGAAGTGAATGCCGAAAAAGCGGGTATTTTAACTATCATTGGTAAAGAAGGAGATACATTGAATATTGGAGATGTATTGGCCAAAATAGATGAAACAGCAACCAAGCCTGCATCTGCGGCTGTTTCAACTGAACCTCAAAAGCCTGAAAATACGCCAGCTCCAAAAGCTGCTACCGAAACAGCGGCTCCAGCAGTTGTGCAAGATTTAAAAGCAAGCCCTGTAGCATCAGCTATTATAGCCGACAAAAAAATGGATACCAAATCCATAACCCCTTCTGGCGTAGGTGGAAAAATCATGAAACAAGATGTGCTTGAAGCACTTCAAAACCCTGGCAAAAAGGCTTTTGTTGCAGGAGCTGAATTGAATAGCAGAAATGTTCGTCAGGAAAAAATGAGTGCATTGCGTAAAACGATTAGTAGGAGATTGGTTGAATCTAAGAATACCACAGCCATGTTGACCACTTTCAATGAAGTGGACATGACTCGTATTATGGATATAAGGAAAGCACATAAAGATAAATTTAAAGAAAGCCATGGTGTAAATCTTGGTTTCATGAGCTTCTTTGCTAAAGCATGTGCTATTGCTTTGGGCGAATGGCCAACAGTAAACGCATATATCGATGGAGATCAAATCATTTTTCATGAATATGCCGATATCAGTATTGCCGTGAGTACTCCAAGGGGGTTAACTGTTCCGGTTATGCGCAATGTAGAAAGTTTGAGCATGGCAGAAATAGAAAAAGCTGTGGTTGTTTTAGCTGGTAAGGCGCGAGATAGCAAACTAACTGCTGATGATTTACAAGGTGGAACTTTTACAATAACGAATGGTGGTGTATTTGGAAGTTTAATGAGTACGCCAATTATCAATATTCCACAGAGTGCTATTTTAGGCATGCATAAAATTCAAGATCGCCCGATGGCCATTAACGGACAAGTAGTGATTCGTCCGATGATGTACCTTGCTTTGAGTTATGATCATCGTATTATTGATGGTAGAGAGAGCGTGAGTTTCTTGGTAAGAGTAAAAGAATTATTAGAAAATCCAG
>REAV01000207.1 GCA_004294465.1 Sphingobacteriia bacterium
ATTGGTACCAGAAAAGGCCAATTTTACCTCTCCTCCTACTTGCTGAAATCCAGTATAGGGAAGTTTTGCTGGGTCATTGGTATACAATGGTAAAATCAATGATCCCGTAACAGTTAAAAATTTATAATAATCAAAGCTATTGAGCAGGTACTGTAAACCAATATTCGCATCTCCTAAACTTGCGTTGGATTGTAACAAATTGGTTTCTCTTTTTTGCTGTAGCGTATAATTGATACTGCCTACTAAATCTAGTTTTTCGCCAATTCCCATTCCTCCATAAATTCCAAAATAATGTGAGGCAAATTTTCCGCTATTGGGATAATCAAAATAGTTACCGTCTTTGTCCCAATATCCTTTTGCAGTGTAAAGGTTATAAGAAGGTACCAATAAGTATTTACCTCTTCCTATAGGAAAACCAGCAAATGCAGCACTGGTTATTGTTGCAAAAAGGGCAATGGCGATTAATTTTTTCATGTATGCTTAATTAACTTTATTAGAATATTTTTTTGATCCAAAAATTTTCAAAACTGTAATAGACATAATTCATCCCGTCTTCGTCAGGTGCCATGAATATTTCTCTATTATCAATTCGAATTTGATTGTACAATGAAATGGCAGCCTGAGGAGGGCAAACGGTATTTTTTAAATTGTGTCCAAACAATACTTTACACTTTATGTTGGCCGCAAAATTTACCGGGTCGTAATAATCCCAGTTTCTAAAAAGCCCCTCTTTGTTTAATCTATTTCGTGGATTAGCAATATATGCTTGAAAATTCTTTACTGGCCATGGAGTAACTTTTTGCGACTCTGCCAATAAAAACAAAGAACGCATATCTGTATAAACAGGTCTTTCGATTATACAACCCTGTGGTCTCGGATCCATTGATGCTACTACGGCAGCAAGGCTCCCGCCTTGTCCGGAGCCTTTTACAATAACTTTTTTGATATCTAATTTTAAATGCTCGTGTCTATAGATAAATTCTAATCCTCGAAGCGCATCCATATAAACCCCTCTATAAATATATTTATACTTATCGTTTAGGTTGATGATATTAAATGTATTGAAATCGGCATTGGTATTGTCTTTGCTATTACCATGTCCTCTAACATTCAACCGAAAAACAGCCATGTCCTTTCTTAATGAATCGGGCCTTAGTTCTTCTAAATATCCAGGCAATTGATACAATACTTTATATTTTCCCTTGTCTTTAGGAACAGACAACCATCCACGAATGGTTTGAAAATCGAGTGATTGAAATTCTACCAAAAACACATCTACATCTCTTGTACTTTGGTCTCCTCTTCTGGTTACTCTAAATTTTGGATCGATGTTAATGAGGTCTCTTTTTGCATCATCCCAAAACTGATCGAAGTCGGGTGGTCTGTTTACGTTGGAATAAATTTTTTCTGGATCAACACCATATCCAAAATACAAAGTGTCTATATACCTGTTTGCTGCAACAATTAATCTTAGTTCATAAAATCCTGGTACGGTAAGGTTATTTTCTAATTTAAGATCTTGTGCATAGCTTCTGTTTGCATCGATGGTAAAACCAATATCTTGATTAAAGACCTGCTCACCTTTATAGTTCCGCACTTCTGCTTTTATACTTCCCCTTATTTTTTCTCCAACATTGTTTTTTAATCGAAGATCGAAACCTACTTTGTCATCATTCCTAAAAATACCTTCTTTCTTAAACGGTACGATATTGTAGGATATGCCTTTCTGTGCGGTGCATAGCTTACCAGTACTCAAAAAAAGTAGTATTAAACAGCACACTAAAGCGCCGTTCAGTGGAGAATGTTTGGGTACCCAAGAGATCATATGGATGGATATATTAACCGATATCTCCGATTTTTGCCAGAGACTGTATTCATAAAACGCAATTGGGCGGCTTAATAGTATATCAATAACAATTATTTTATACTTGTTTTAGGCTATTGGGGTAAAAACAAAAACCCCGACAATAATTGCCGGGGTTCATTACTAACCCATCTAAAAACCAATTTTTATAAAGTCTATTATTCGGCTTCCACTACTGCTGGAGCTTCAATTACTAATTTTGCCCTGATTTTTGCCTCTATTTCATTGGCTAAACCTGGATTATCGAGTAAAAGGGTTTTAACTGAATCTCTACCCTGGCCTAATTTATTAGTATCGTAGCTAAACCAACTACCGCTTTTTTGTACAATACCCAGTTCTACGCCCATATCAATAATTTCTCCCACTTTACTAATACCTTCTCCAAAAACCAGGTCGAACTCTGCCGCTCTGAAAGGTGGGGCTACTTTGTTTTTTACCACTTTTACTTTAACCCTGTTACCAACCGCTGCATCGCCATCTTTTATTTGTGTCATTCTTCTGATATCCAAACGAACCGATGCATAAAACTTTAATGCGTTACCACCCGTTGTGGTTTCAGGGTTGCCAAACATTACGCCTATTTTTTCTCTCAATTGATTGATAAAAATGCAAATAGTGTTTGTTTTATTGATCGTTGCCGTGAGTTTTCTTAACGCCTGACTCATTAGTCTGGCATGTAAGCCCATTTTACTGTCTCCCATTTCGCCTTCTAGTTCACTTTTTGGAACCAATGCTGCAACGGAATCGATCACCACCACATCAATTGCTCCAGATAAAATCAATCTGTCTGCAATTTCCAAAGCTTGCTCACCATAGTCTGGTTGAGAGATCAACAAATTATCTACATCTACACCCAATTTTTTAGCATATGCACTATCAAAAGCGTGTTCTGCATCTATTATAGCACACATTCCGCCTTTTTTCTGCGCTTCTGCAATTACATGAATAGCAATGGTTGTTTTACCAGAAGATTCTGGTCCGTAAATTTCAACAATCCTTCCTTTAGGTAATCCGCCCACACCCAATGCGGTGTCTAAGCCAATTGAACCGGTAGAAATCACCTCCATTGGAGCGGTGCTCTTCTCGTTCATCATCATAACACTTCCTTTTCCGTAGTCTTTATCGATCTTGTCGATGGTCAGCTTTAGCGCTTTTAATTTTTCTGCATTGCTCATGTTGGTCGATTTAATGGTCAAATTTAATGGTGATGTAAAACTAAACGTTTTTTCTTATACACACTAATTTTTTTAGTATTTTTTTACTAACGCCTTTAGTTTTTTATTTATTGTGCTAAAATAATACGCTACCATTTTGGGTGGTAGCGTATTAATACTAGATGTTTTAGTTTTTAAACGGAATTTACCAGCCGATACCGTAATCTTCCCCGTTATTAGAGGATCCACCCCATATAGAACCATGTTTTCGATCGAGGAAGATGGCATTAATGGGTCCGCTGGTGCGCTCTCCGAAACTCAACTTATAGCCCATTTTTTTAAGTGCTTCTCTAGTGGCTTCGGGTGTTCTATTCGACAATAATAAATCTCCTGGTCTAGGTCTGCGGTCACTTATTTTAGTTCCACCCAAAGACAACCACAACTGATTACTATTAATATTAGCGGCTTCAGAAGCTTGTTGTACAGTCATTCCAAAATCGTTCATATTTAAAAAGAACTGTAATAAATTTTGATCCTGTGTATCGCCACCCTGCACC
>REAV01000088.1 GCA_004294465.1 Sphingobacteriia bacterium
CCGTTCCAGAGATAATATCCGCAGCAGAGGCCCCGGAACAGCTCCATATCTTGTTCCTGATAAGAAACGCTCCCATGAGGTTCGCGTTTGCGCCACCCGACGCAGGGATCCCTGCGGCCATCATGCTGAGATAGGCGATCGAAATGACTCCACGGGTAATATTTAAAACTGCTGGTTTGCCCCAGCTAATAGTAAAGGTTTGAATTTGAAATTTATTGAAGAGTTTGATTGATTCAATGGAAGGCTATCCGGAAAGCATCAAATTTTTGCATCAAAACAAAGAATGGAATCATACAGCACCCATTCTTTCCGATATCATTTATGTAAAAGAAGAATTTAGGACTGCAGTAGAAAACGTCTTAGAGCCATACCTAAACTATTATGTTGTCAATAATTTAAGCGAAGGATTGCAGGCAGTTCATTTATTAGACAATAATCAAAAAGGAAAAGCCAATTTCTTCTTATTAGATCAGTTTGCAGAGTTTAGACTGGATAGTCATCAACCCAATAATACGTTCAAAGCACTCGATGTTATTGAGGTAGATGATCAGTACCGAAAATTAGCTGAATATTTATTAGGCAATGTATATATCGCAGAGAACGAAGCTGTTTTGAGTAATAGCAATGGGGCGATTGTGCTTGAAAAAACAGGTAAATATGTTAAAGGAAAATACACTTTAACTGGAGGAAGCATCGGGCTATTTGAAGGAAAGAAAATTGGTCGTGCAAAGAATTTAGAAAAACTCCATGAGGAAATCATTGATCAAGAATCGGTGGTTAACTTGTTAAAGTCTGATATTCAATTCAAGCACAACGAAGTCATTGCTTTCAGTGATCAATTGAAAGAAAATGCCATCAAGCAAACAGAACAGGAAATCAATCAGTTGACCAATCAGGTTTTTGCTGCTAAAAACAGAATTGAGAACTTGCTTGCAGCTCAACAGAACGGAGAGCAAAGACTGGCTGATATCAATAATCGTTTGCAGGAAGAACAAGACAGTATTGCCGAAACCAGGGAACAATTGATTCAATTAAATGATCAATTAATTGCTACTTCCGAAGAAATGAAGAATGTAGAACAAGATTACCAGGCATCGGAACAGGCATACCATTTTGCTTCAGGTCAATTTAATGAGACCAATCTTCAATTGACCCGTCAGCAGAGTAAGATCACTGCGTTGAAACAGGAATTGCTTTTCAAAGAAAATCAATTGAATGATTTGCATGATCAGATCAAATCCAATACAGCTCAATTGGCAGAAGCGGAAGCAGATATTGTAGAAGGAAATGAAGCATTGAAAGAAGTGGATTTATTGCTGGTAGAATTGTTGCGTTCAAAAGAAGAAGAAGAAATTAAGTTGAATGAAGCAGATCAGGCTTATTATAATTTCCGCAATGCATTACAGGAAAAGGAAAGTGCGCTTCGTTTGAAAGTGAAGAGCAAGGAAATGATAGAACATTTGTTCAATGAAATCAAAGACAAGCTCAATGAATTGAAGTTGCAGTTGGCTGGAATGAAAGAAAGATTGAGCGTTGAGTTCAAGATAGAACTGGATGAAATCATCGATCAGGAAAGAACCACTGATACGCCATTGGAAGAATTGCAAGCAGCTTCTGATAGAATGCGCAAGCGTTTGGAGAATATGGGTGAAGTTAACCCAACAGCCATTGAAGCGTATACCGAAATGAAGAAGCGCTATGAATTTATTCTGGAACAAAAGAATGATCTGGTTACTGCTAAAGAAAGTTTATTGCAAACCATTTTAGAAGTAGAGGCAACTGCCAATCAGCAATTCTTAGAAACTTTCAATAAAGTAAGAGAAAACTTCCAGAAAGTATTCAAGGCATTGTTTACTGAAGAAGATACAGCAGATATGGTTTTGGTGAATCCGGAAAACCTGGCTGAAACAGGTATTGAGATTGTGGCCAAGCCCAAGGGTAAGCGACCATCATCTATTACTCAATTGAGTGGAGGAGAAAAAACCTTGACTGCAACTGCGCTTTTATTTGCCATCTACTTAATTAAGCCTGCCCCTTTCTGTATATTAGATGAGGTAGATGCTCCTTTGGATGATGCCAATGTGGGCAAGTTCACTCAGATGATTAAAAAATTCAGTGATAATTCTCAATTCATCATTGTTACCCATAATAAGCAAACCATGGGAGCGGTAGATGTAATTTATGGGGTTACCATGCAGGAACCAGGGGTGAGTAAGTTGGTACCAGTAGACTTTCGAAGTCTTAATTAAATAATTATTGTTTTACCTTCGCGCCTCAAATGCATATTTGAGGCGCTTTTTTATTAAAATCTTTCCAATTGAAGTACGAAAAAGAAATCAATCGACGTAAGACCTTCGCTATTATCTCTCACCCAGATGCAGGTAAAACTACTTTAACGGAGAAACTCCTTTTGTTTGGAGGTGCTATTCAAGTGGCAGGTGCTGTAAAAAGCAATAAGATCAAGAAAGGGGCTACCAGTGATTTCATGGAAATTGAGCGCCAGCGTGGAATTTCGGTGGCTACTTCGGTAATGACATTTGAATATGCCAATACCTTGATCAATTTATTAGATACGCCAGGTCACAAAGATTTTGCAGAAGATACCTATAGAACTCTTACGGCGGTTGATAGTGTGATATTAGTGATTGATAGTGTGAATGGAGTAGAGGCACAGACCAGAAGATTGATGGAAGTCTGCAGAATGCGCGATACGCCAGTAATTGTATTTATCAATAAAATGGATCGGGACGGAAAGAATCGATTTGATCTATTAGAAGAAATTGAAAAGGAATTGGGTATTTCGCTTCATCCTATGACATGGCCTATTAATAGTGGTAAAGAATTTAAAGGGGTCTATAATTTAGATGCAAAAAGCCTGCGTTTGTTTTTGGCAAGCACTAAAGCTACTGAAGAAGATACCGTTGCCATCAATGATTTAAATGATACTGTTTTAGATGAAAAAGTAGGAGAGAGAGATGCGGCTCAATTGAGAGAAGACATTGAATTGATCGATGGAGTATATGGGGCATTGGATCCTGCAGATTATTTACAAGGGAAAATCGCTCCGGTGTTCTTTGGTTCGGCTGTAAACAATTTCGGGGTGAAAGAAATGTTGGATTCCTTTATTCGCATAGCACCTGTGCCTCGTTCCAGAGAAACCACTACCCGTACTGTAGAAGTGGGTGAAGATCGATTTAGCGGATTCATTTTTAAGATTCATGCCAATCTAGATCCTAAACATAGAGACCGAATTGCATTTATGAGGGTATGTAGTGGCCGATTCGAAAGGAATAAATATTTTCATCATGTACGCTTAGATAAAGACATGCGCTTTAGCAACCCCTATAGTTTTATGGCCAGATCTAAGGAAGTAGTGGAAGATGCATATGCCGGAGATGTGGTGGGGTTATTTGATACAGGAAACTTTAAAATTGGGGATACAATGACGGAAGGAGAGAATTTTTATTTCTCCGGAATACCTACATTTTCACCTGAAATTTTTAAAGAGTTAGTTAACAAAGATCCAATGAAAACCAAGCAGTTAGAAAAAGGCATTAGCCAGCTAACTGACGAGGGGGTTGCCCAACTTTTTACCCAGTTTGGGGGCAATAAAAAAATCATTGGTTGTGTAGGAGAACTACAGTTCGAAGTAATTCAATATAGATTATTACAGGAATATGGAGCAGCTTGTGAGTTTAGAACATTGCCATTTTTCAAAGCCTGTTGGTTAACCAGTAAGGATCCCAAAAAATTGGAAGAGTTTCTTCGATTCAAGCAATCCAATGCGGCCTTGGATAAAGACGAGCAACCTGTTTATTTAGCCCAGAGTGAATGGTTTCTCAATACAGAAATTACCAATAACCCCGACATTCAATTTCATTTTACCAGCGAAGTGCAGAAATAATTTTCTAGAAACCGCCTTTAAATAGATTATAACATATTCCTAAAGAATTAACTTGCTATAGCGGAGCGGGAAGTTTGATATTGTACATACTTACCCGAATTTAAAATCGTTATAGCTTTACAAAACCAATTTTCCTATAGGGATATGCCTAATTCGCTTATTTTCAATCGTATTAACCCGCCACCATTAGACTATTTAATGTTGAATAAATTGGGTTTTGGTCCTAGCGAATGGGCTTTGGAAAGATTCAAGACCCTGGGTTTAAAAGGATATGTAGAAGAGCAGCTAAAGCCCGATGATGCTGCCGATGATATCCTCAATAAAAAATTAAAAGAATGCTCTTATCCAATTGAATATGAGCAATTTAATGTCGATGGCTCAAAGAAAATTGTTAAGGAAAACAGGTACTATGATTTAATCAATGCGCCATTAGAAAGGCTATGGCCATTGAATCAAAATTCGGTGAATTACCAGGAAAAAATTTATCCAGCCAAGCAGGTATTTGGAGCGACGATAATCAGGGCAGTGTATAGTAAATGGCAATTAAGGGAATTGCTGGTAGATTTTTGGCATAACCATTTTAATGTATCAGTCAATATAGACGATCGGGTGGCTGTTACATTTCCGATCTATGATAGGGAAGTAATCCGGAAAAATGCATTGGGCAATTTTCGCACCATGCTCGAAGGGGTAGCCAAAAGTGTGGCCATGCAATGCTATTTAGACAATGCAAGTAGCAAAGCCAGTCCGGCCAATGAAAACTATGCCAGGGAATTATTTGAATTGCATACGCTTGGAGCAGAACATTACCTCAATCATTTATACAATCGTTGGAGAGAAGTGCCAGGTGCTATAGAAGGAAAACCTACTGGCTATATTGACGAAGATGTGTATGAAGCTGCAAGGGCTTTCACTGGCTGGACCATTTCCGATGGAGCAGACGATTGGAAAGGCGGAAAATTTGCCAATACTGGTGAGTTCCATTACTTCGAGCAATGGCATGATAATTATCAGAAAAGGGTATTGGGGGTGGAGTTTAATCCGAATCAACCTCCTATGAGTGATGGTAAAAAAGTATTGGATATTTTGTCTAGTCACCCAGGCACTGCAAAATATATCTGTAGAAAATTATGTACAAGAATCATTTCCGATAAACCCAGCGAAGAAATAATAGAATTAGCTGCAAGGGAATGGATGCTTTCAGTCAATAAGCCCGATCAGATTGCAAGGGTAGTCAGTATAATTGCATTATCGGAAGAGTGCAGATTAACCTGGGGCGATAAAATTAAAAGACCATTGGAATTGGCTATATCTTCTTTTAGGGCCGTTAATGCAGATGTAACGCCTAATGACAATTTATTGTGGGTGCTATTGCAAATGGGGCAACAGCCTTTTGCTTGGCCTACTCCAACTGGTTACCCAGATCAATCTACTTATTGGATCAATGCAGAAATGTTATTGCGCAGATGGAATTTTCCAATCAATTTAATGAATTATTACTGGCATAATTATGCCAAAGCCGATGCGTCTAGTCAAGTGCCTGATCAATTAAAAACTTGTAAAGAAGTAACCGCTTTTTGGTTAAAGAAAATATTGGGTTATATACCAGAAGGAGATACCCTGCAAAATTTAAGTGTGTATTTAGCGGATGGAGGAAAGCCGGAAAGAGAAATGTATGGAAAAGGTAATTTACGAAATGAAAAAATAAGTTGGTTGGTAAGTGCAATTTTGCTTTTACCCGATTTTCAGGTGAGATAATATGCAGAGAAGAGATTTTATACAACAATGCAGTTCGGCAACAGCCGCTATGATGCTTACAGGCATCTCAGGCATTTCTATGCGACCTTCTTTTATGCCCAATAACGAAATTTTTGTGTTGGTTTTTTTGAGAGGAGGATGCGATGGACTTCAGTTAATTGCGCCTGTGAATGACCCGAATTATTTTGCAGATCGAGAGCCGGCTTTAAGGGTTACAGAGAGCGGAGAAAATGGAGGAATCAAATTAAAAAACGGTTTAGGTGATGTAGATTTTAGATTGCATGCAGCTGCAACGCATCTCAAAGAATTATATGATTCCGATCAATTAGCAATTATACATTCTTGTGGATTGACCAATGGAACAAGAAGTCATTTTGATGCTCAAGACATGATTGAGAAAGGAATTCAATCAAAAAAGAATATTACAGAGGGTTGGTTAGCCAGGTATTTAAATTCAATTTCCGATAAATCTAATTTTAGTGCAATTGCTGCAGGCTCCAGTATGCCGTTGTCTTTATGGGGAAGCCCTACGGCTGTTTCTATAAATGGCATCAATGATTTTGCATTACAGGCAGATGGAAATTTTAATAATTTAATTCGTAAATCGTATAACGATCAATCACAATTAGGTAAAACGGCTTTGCAAACATTTTATACCATTGATATGTTGCAGAAAAAAATTCCTCGCCGCGGAAATGGAGAAGCCATTCCTTATAAGCCAGATGGCTCAGCCAATTATAAGGAAGATGATTTTGGGAAGAGCATGAAAAACCTGGCTCAGTTAATTAAGCTCGATGTTGGTATACATGTATCTACTGTAGATTTTGGAGGATGGGATACACATGAATACCAGGCTTATCGTTTCCCAGATCTGGTAAAAAGTCTGAGTCAAAATCTGCATGCATTTTACAATGATGTAAATAAATACCATAACCGAGTTACCGTTTTAGTAATGAGTGAATTTGGTAGAAGGGTAAAATCGAATAAGAGCAATGGTACCGATCATGGATTTGGAAATGCTATGCTTGCATTGGGCGGAAATGTAAAGGGTGGAAAAATGTATGGCAACTGGAAGGGCTTGAAAACAGAGAATCTGGACAATGGGGTAGACCTTGCAGTAACCACCGATTACAGAGCCATCTTACACGAAATATTAACGAAGCGCATGAATGTTACAGATAATATGAAGTATATACTTCCTTTTTATACTCCTGCCACATCAATCAATTTCTTAGGATAATCATTTTTTCATTTTGTATAGTATGAAATTGACGAGAAGAAAATTTATTAAAAGAGGAGCTGGCCTTGCAACAGGACTTATTTTGATAGATGCGTTTTGGGCTGAACAATTTTTTGTAGAAACCAATGAATTTTATCTAGGTGCAGCAAAACCTGATTTGAATAATATAAAGGTTGTACAGATTTCCGATTTACATATTCAATCAGTGGGTTATGTGCTCGAACAGCTTGCCATCAAAGTGAATCAATTAACACCAGACCTAATTGTTTTTACAGGAGATTCGATTGATCGTGCAGAAAAAATGCCTGTATTAGAAAGCTTTTTAGCTTTATTGGAACAGTCCATTCCTAAAGCAGCTATAGTAGGGAATTGGGAGTATTGGTCCAATGTTAATTTTGTTGAACTCAGTCAATTGTATAAAAAGTACAATTGTACTTTACTGATTAATCAATCACAACAATATACCCTGAAAGGAAAAACCTTTTGTATAACAGGAGTAGATGATCTTATTGGTGGTAAGCCCGATATTCAAGTGGCATTATTGACCTATGCAAAAACCGATCACCATATCATATTAAATCATTGCCCAGCATTTACCGATCAAATTATTCAACAACTCGATTCGCGCATTCAACCAGACCTGATCTTGTCTGGTCATACACATGGAGGCCAGGTGAATATATTTGGTTTTCGGCCATATATGCCCAATGGTAGTGGAGTATATACAAAAGGCTGGTATAAAACAGCCATTCCAATGTATGTCTCCAAAGGAATTGGAACGAGTATTATGCCTGTTCGTTTTGGATCGAGGTCAGAGATTGCCATATTTAATTTTTAATTGATGAAAAAAATTAAACACCATTTATATCAACATCGATTCATATGGTTATTTGCTGCATTAGTGATTAACTTTTTCATGTATGAGAATGATTCTTTTTCGGTTCTTAAAGCAATGCTGAAATTATTTTTTCTTATAATGCTCACTTTAACTTCAGCCAATTCCATTGAGAATGCAAAGAAGAATACCAAGCAATTCTTTTTCTTTTTTGGAATGGTGAATATTGGATTGTATGTATTCTTAAATTGGTTTCACGATAGTATTGAGTTTGAAATAGCCCAATTTGTTTTGTTGTTCTTATTTTTTTCTGTTACTTTTTTGAATTTATTAAAACAGATCTTTTCTTCTTCCGAAGTAAATATTGAAATTCTATTTGGATCTTTTGCAGGGTATATGTTATTGGGAATAACCAATTTTCAATTATTTGGATTGCTGTATTTAATTATTCCAGATGCTTTTGCAAATATTAGTTCGATTCCACTGGAAGCCTATCAACAGCTATCTTATTTTTCATTTACATGCCTTACAACGCTGGGCTTTGGAGATGTGTTGCCCTTGCATCCCATTAGCCAGAAATTAGCTGTATTTACGGCTATTCAGGGGCAATTTTATTTAACTGTTGTTATAGCAATTTTAATTGCCAGATTATTGAATAAAGACAAGAAGCGTATAGATTAAAGTTCAATCCCTTAATTTTGCCCATTCATGAAGGCAAAAACACTCCAAAAAGACAAAGTAAACATCATTACACTCGGTTGTAGCAAGAACTTAGTGGATAGTGAAGTATTGAGCGGTCAGCTTGCTGCTAATGATATTGCTGTAGTGCACGAGAATGCTAAACTGGACCATAATATAGTAGTAGTAAATACTTGTGGTTTTATTGATAAAGCCAAAGAGGAAAGCATTAATACCATTTTGGATCAATTAGAACTAAAGCGCAGAGGTAAATTAGACAAAGTATATGTAACCGGATGTCTTAGTGAAAGATACAGAGGAGACTTAGAAACAGAAATGCCGGAAGTAGATGCCTGGTTTGGAACACTTGAATTACCCCTTATTTTAAAGCAATTCGAAGCCGATTATAAAGCAGAATTGATAGGCGAAAGAATGTTAAGTACACCAAAGCATTATGCCTATTTGAAAATCAGTGAAGGATGCAATAGAACCTGTTCATTTTGCGCAATACCACTCATGCGAGGAAAGCATGTAAGCCGTACGATAGAATCTTTGGTGGAAGAAGCAGAAGCATTGGTTAAGAAGGGGGTGAAAGAGATCATGCTCATAGCGCAAGAATTAACTTATTACGGATTAGATATTTACAAGAAAAGAGAATTGCCTCGCTTATTACATGCACTGGCAGATATTAAAGGGCTAGAGTGGATTCGATTGCACTATGCATATCCAAGTAAATTTCCATTGGAAATATTAGATGTAATGCAGCAGAGAGATAATATTTGTAAATACTTAGACATGCCCTTGCAACATGCAAGTAACCATATGCTCGATGCAATGCATCGGAATATTACCCGCGAAGAAATGGGTGTGTTGATTCAACAAATTCGTGAAAAAGTACCTGGCATTTGTTTGCGTACAACATTGATTGCCGGATTTCCTGGTGAAACCGAAGAAGATGTAGAAGAACTCAAATCATTTTTACAGGAACATCGTTTTGATAGAGTAGGTATATTCAGTTATAGTCACGAAGAAAACACTACTGCCCACGAATTAGAAGACAATATTCCGGCAGATATTAAAGCGGAACGTGCGCAATCAATCATGGAAGTGCAGCAAGAAATTAGCTATGAAAAAAATCAGGCTAAGATCGGCCAGGTCTTTAAAGTGTTGATCGATAAAAAAGAAGCAGGCAGGTATTTAGGAAGAACAGAATTTGATAGTGTAGAAGTAGACAATGAAGTGGTTATTCATTCCACCAAGAAACTACCGATAGGGGAGTTTGTGAATGTGCGTATCACCAAAGCCTATGATTATGATTTGGAAGGCGAAGTAGTGTAATTATAATTTAACTCCAAAAGTGAGCATTACATTTCCTCTATAACCAGTTTGTCTAGCAAAAGTGTTTGATTTATCTTCTAATAAATAAGGGAATTGAAAATCTTTATTCATAATATGGGAGTAAGCTAAATCAATAAAGAATCCTTTATTTCTATATCCCAAACCACCTGTAGCAATAATCCTGTTTGCTTTCAATACATTGTCGGCATAAGGGCTTCCGTAATATGCGCCTCCTAAACGAAACATCCAGGTATTGAATTTTAATTCACCACCAATTTTAGCATTAATATTTCCTTTATAAGTGTCTTTGATGGTTTCATTCAATTGATTGTAATAATTCTGCAATGTAACATTCTCTGCATTTTCATTACCAGTTCCAAAACGTGCACCTCTATAGTTTACAAATTCAATATCGGCACTGATAAATCCTTTTTGCAAACGAGTATCATTTACTTCCCTGAAAACATAACTGGCACTGGCAATAATTCTGTATGGGGTGGTTAAAGTATACCTGGCAACACCTTCATTACCACTGTTTAATCTGTCACTAGTTTCAGACAAAAGTCCAGCATAAGTTTCTGTATTGGTAGTCATCGAAGACCTGATTCGATCAGTCATGGTTAAAAACTGGGGAGTATGTATGGCCAATCCCAATCGAATAAATTCCTGAGGTTTATAAATCATTCCTAATTTGGCACCTATACCAGCCCCTTTTGAACTAAATGTTTCTTTGTATTCAAAAAAGCTAAATTGATTGTTTACATTACTAGTGGCATCTTTTTCTGTATAGGTTAAATCTCGAGAATAATTAATGATAGGAATAGTAAAACTTCCACCAACATATAATTGATCATTCATATTGCCCGCAAATCCTATTGCAATTTCATTGTAACCTCCTCTTGTTTGTGCATTGTACAATTGATTAACACCAGTAGAAATAGGAACTAAACTTTGATAGCCAGAAAATGCACCACCTGGTCCACGAATGGTATCGACTAAATAAGTTCTAAAAGCCAATGAAGAACCAAAAATATAATTGCTTAATGCTGCATTGGTATCGGCTCTGTCTTTTACCAATTCTTCTAGATATTTTTCAGAAAAAGAACTGAAATTATTAAATCCGCCATACTGAATATTATTGTTGTAATTGGCCAACTGATTTACTGAAATGGCAAATGCAGTGCTGGTCCATTTACTTCTTCCGCCATGATTTCCTCCAATAATAATACCTGAAGTACCATAACCAAAATTCGATTTTGAAGTACTTGAATCTTTACCTCGGTAACTAAATTGATTATTGTTAAAAGAAAATCCAGGAGAAAGTACCAATTCATGTGTTTTAAAAAAACCAAGCCCAGCTGGGTTAACATGGTTTGCAGTAATATCTCCTCCCAATGATCCCATTACACCTCCAACGGCCATTACACGAGCTGTTCCGTTTTGGTTAAACCAAGCAGTTCTCAAAGCTTCATCTGGAGTTTGTGCATTTGCAATTATTACACAAAAGCTAAATAGTATAATGAATATTTTTTTCATAGACAGATAATAAGTTTCCTTATGGTGTTTTCACATCAATAATTGCAATCGATTAAAAAATGGTTTAATTTCCTCTTCCAGCTCTTCCAGAACCAGCACTGCTTCCAGTACTGCCGAAACCGCCACTGCTACCACCTGCTGAACTGCTGGTTGAAGGAGCACTTGATCCACTACTCTGGAAAGATCTAGCCGGACGATCATAACTACTTGCGCCATTTCCATTTGAAGGAGAACTAATTACACTTCTCACTAAGCTACCAAAACTTTTACTTGGATTACTTGGAGTAGCCCATTCGTTGAATTTGCTTCCGCTATTATAATTGTTATACGTTCTATTACGATAAGCATTTAAATTAGTACCAGAAGTAAACGTAGGAGCTATAACTTTAGGATTAGTATAGACCAGCACGGTATACATAGGATTGTTCCAACCTATAGAAGAGCCGCCCCAACCACCATATCCCCATCCATTCCATGGATTATTAAAGTTAGGGTGACCATAAAAATTATTGAAACCATTATAGGTATAATTAGGACGGAAATTATAGCGCATATCGTTCCAGTAACTATAATCGTCGATGGTACTCCATTGACTTCTATTGTTAACTTTCATCCTTAAATATCGGTCGTCGATAGTGCTTACCTGTTGCTGGTATCTTTCTTCATTTTCATTTTGTTTTCTCACTTCTGAGTTGCTTAATTCTCTCCCAGGTGAATAATACAAATCATCAGGAGTTTGCCCTGATTGATAAACGGAGCTACATCCAGTTAATAAACTGGCAGCAATCAATGAAACAAATAGTACTTTTTGCATAGGTTTTGCTTTAAGGTTAGCAACAATTGATGGTCGAAGTTACATACATTTGCGTGCAGTTGGCTTCACTTTAACATATTGCAATTTACGTGCCAACTAACAATTGTTAGTATAAAAATTAAAAAAAGGATCAATTATTTATGGGCAAGGAATTAGTTTCGAGAGAGCAGGATTATTCTCAATGGTATAACGACCTAATTATCAAGGGAAGTTTAGCCGATTATAGTGCTGTAAGGGGATGCATGGTTATTAAGCCATACGGCTATGCACTTTGGGAAAATATGCAAGGAGTATTAGACAAAATGTTTAAAGATACAGGGCATCAGAATGCCTATTTCCCTTTATTTGTACCTAAAAGCCTGTTTGAAGCGGAAGAAAAGAATGCGGAAGGTTTTGCCAAGGAATGTGCAGTAGTTACCCATTATCGATTAAAGGCCGATCCCAATAATAAGGGCAAATTAATGGTTGATCCAGAAGCTAAATTGGAAGAAGAATTGGTAGTAAGGCCAACCAGTGAAGCAATCATCTGGAATACCTATAAAGGATGGATTCAATCTTATCGTGATTTGCCATTGCTCATCAATCAATGGGCCAATGTGGTTAGATGGGAAATGAGGACCAGATTGTTTTTGCGTACCGCCGAATTTTTATGGCAGGAAGGTCATACTGCTCATGCAACCAAAGAAGAAGCAATAGAAGAAACAAGAAGAATGTTGGATGTATATGCAGACTTTGCAGAGAACTGGATGGCATTGCCTGTGATCAAAGGAGTTAAATCTCCCAATGAACGTTTTGCAGGTGCAGAAGATACTTATTGTATAGAAGCCTTAATGCAAGATGGAAAAGCATTACAAGCAGGAACATCCCATTTTTTAGGACAGAATTTTGCAAAAGCTTTTGATGTTAAGTTTAGCGATAAGAATAATCAACTGGATTATGTTTGGGCAACCAGCTGGGGAGTAAGTACACGTTTAATAGGTGGTTTGGTAATGGCGCATAGTGATGACGATGGATTGATTCTTCCTCCAAGAATTGCACCTATACAAGTGGTGATTGTACCTATTTATAAAGGCGATGAGCAAAAAGCCCAGATAGGATCGGTGGTTGCGGGAATTGTAGCGCAATTAAAAGGCATGGGTATTTCTGTGAAGTACGATGATGCAGATCATAACAGACCAGGATGGAAATTTGCTGAATATGAATTGAAAGGAGTGCCAGTTCGAATTGCAGTAGGGGCTCGTGACTTAGAAAACAAAGTGGTTGAAGTTGCCAGAAGAGATACAAAGGAAAAGACAACAGTTAGCTTAGAAGGCATCGATATGTATATTCAAAATTTGTTGATAGACATTCAGCAGCAAATGTTCAATAAAGCCAAAGCATTCAGAGATGATCATATTACTGAAGCCAATAGCTGGGATGAATTTGTACAAATTCTCGATACGAAAGCTGGCTTTGTTTCTGCCCATTGGGATGGAACAGCAGAAACAGAAGATAAAATAAAAGAATTGGCTAAAGCCACCATTCGATGCATTCCATTGGATAATCCACAGGAAGATGGGGTTTGTATTTTATCTGGTAATAAATCTGTACAGCGAGTCTTATTTGCAAGAGCTTATTAAGTGATAGATGCAAAACGTTGATTATTTTGATGGTGTTAATCCAGGCAATCAAATGGTTTCATTGTATTGTAATGAATTGGGTATATCCATTCTTTCGATGCATGATTCAAGCCAGGTGATTGCTTTCAGTAAATATGCCCATTGTAGTTTGCATCAAATGCATCAGAAGATGGTGATATACCTGAATAAAAAATCGAATCAGTTTATCATTGTTTATCCTAATTCTCCTTACTACCAATTGCTACAGAAAAAAATAACAGAGGCTACAATGCCATGGCATCAAAAAATCAAAAGAGTAAAAAGAATCTGGTTGCTTTCGATTATTGTTGGACTGATTGCAGCAATTTATGCTTTTACTGTTTATGCAGTTCCAGTGATTGCCCTTCAATTTATTTCAAAGGAAAGGGAAATAGAAATGGGTAGTCAAATCAATTCAGCGATTATTTCAGAACAAAAAGTAGATCTGGAAAGAACCAGATCAATTAATGCATTTGCAAGAGAATTGAATTTAAGTACGAGTTACCCTATTAAAATAAAAGTAGTAGAACAAAAAGAAATCAATGCATTTGCATTACCTGGTGGTTATATAATTGTGTACACAGGTATATTGGAGAATATGCACTCTGCTGAGGAGCTGGCAGCTCTCTTGAGTCATGAAACAGCACATGTTAATTTGAGGCATAGTTTAAAAAGCATTGCGGGCTCTGCTGCATCCGGAATGCTGCTTTCATTGTTTTTAAGAGATGCTTCAGGCATTATCGGAATTGTAGTTGAAAACGCTGATTTTTTGAGAAGCTTACATTATTCCAGGAGTTTAGAAAGGGCAGCTGATGAAGAAGGAATGAACATATTGTTGCGCAATCAAATCAATCCAATTGCGATGAATAAATTGATGAAAGATTTAAAAGAAAGTAATGAGGAATTACCCGAATCAATGGCTTTTTTAAGTTCCCATCCAACAACTGATGAACGAATAAAAAATTCCTCCTTGTTTGCAAAAAAATACCAACAACGATCATACTCACCTAAACAGTCGCTCGATTCGATTTGGCATCAATTAAAATTTTAAAGGAATCAACATGCGACAAAAAGAAATCCATCCTGCTTTACAAAAATATTTAGAAGGTCAGGTTATTTTAATTGACAAACCTTTGGATTGGACTTCATTTGATATTGTTCGAAAGATCAGAAATATTACTCGTGTAATTAAAGTAGGTCATGCCGGAACTTTAGATCCTCTGGCAACTGGTTTGTTGATCGTTTGTACCGGAAAATTCACGAAGAAGATCAATGAATATATGGGGATGGAAAAAGAATATACTGGCACATTTACATTAGGGGCTGTAACACCCACTTTCGATTTAGAATCTGCACCCGAACAAGAAGTTGCAGTGGATCATCTTACTGATGAAATGATTCATCAGGCTACAAGGTCTTTCACCGGTTTGATTATGCAAGTGCCTCCATCGCATTCTGCAATCAAGCAAGATGGTAAGCCTGTTTACTTAGCAGCAAGAAAAGGGGTGGAAGTTGTATTAGAGCCAAGGCCAGTTACCATTTATCATTTCAGCGTCGAAAAAATTGAATTGCCCATTGTTCATTTTAAAGTTATTTGTTCTACAGGAACTTATATCAGAAGCCTGGCCAATGATTTTGGAAAAGCATTGGGTGTAGGTGGATACATGAGTAGTTTAAGAAGAACCAGAATCGGACAATTTTTGGCAGAAGATGCACAAAGCATCGAAGGTTTTGAAAATGAAATCAATCAATTGAAATC
>REAV01000208.1 GCA_004294465.1 Sphingobacteriia bacterium
ATCACTAGCTCCAGATAATTCAATTTTTAAGTCATTGGATTTAAGTTGGTCCACGGTTTTTACATTACAAGCACCTGAAGCTTCAATTTTCCTAAGAGAACTAAACGTTACATAGGCCTTTATTTTATTGTTCGACCAATTCTTCCAGTTGAGCCCCTTTCCATCAAATTCGATATGCAACACATTGTCCCTTACAAAAGTTCTTATTCTACTGATCAATTCATCGTCCCCAGCACTTACTGCAAGGGCTTCTTGTGTTCCCTGGGATAAGAATAAATTGATGGCTCCTGAAACTTCAATGCTTGTAAAGGCATCCACTTTCCTTATTTGAGCATTGGCATCAAAAACCAAATTTTTCTCAGTTTGAGCAAATCCTATCGAAGCCAATTGTAGCAAGAGGATAAAGCTTAAAATATACTTTTTCATACACAAATTTTACTTTAAACGGATGATCAAACATAAAGTTACATTGGTAAATATCAAACTAATTGATATTTTTGCCATGTCCTCGGGGTGCTCAATCGGAAATTTCCGAAAAGGCTGAGAAATACCCGTTGAACCTGAACAGGGTAATTCCTGCGAAGGGAAGGTGTTCCATTTATATATAGTGACCTTTCTTCTTGCATTCCCTGTTCCCATTATTTAATTTTTAAAACCATTGAAAAATGAAAAAAATTATGGGAACAACAGCATTATTGCTATTCGCAATTATTCTTGCTGCCCAATCGTCAAAAACCATTAAAGGCTTAGTAGTTGACCAAACTACCCAAACACCCATTTCAGGAGCCATTATTGCATCAGGAAAACAACAAGTTTTTAGTAATGAAAGTGGACATTTTGAGATCAACAAAATGGAGAACACCACCATTATTATTTCGAGCATGGGATTTCAATCGAAAACTTTCAATATCGATCCAGCTAAAAACACTGAGCTAAAATTTGCTTTAAGTCCTAGCCCCTCCTATCTACAACCTTTAGAAGTAACTGCCATTAGAGCATCGGACAAAGCTCCATTTACAAAAACCAATTTATTGAAAGCAGATATTGCAAAATTAAATTTGGCTCAAGACATTCCATTTCTACTCAATCAAACACCATCCGTTGTAATCAATTCGGATGCAGGCAATGGTGTTGGATATACTGCAATGAGAATTCGTGGAACCGATGCTACAAGGATTAATGTAACATTGAATGGTATTCCATATAATGATGCAGAAAGTATGGGTACATTTTTTGTAAACTTACCCGACTTTTCATCGTCGGTTAACAGCATACAAATTCAACGAGGCGTAGGCACTTCCTCCAATGGCGCTGGGGCTTTTGGAGCAACACTGAATTTATCGACCAATGAATACAATGAAAAAAGCTATGCTGAATTAAATAATAGTATTGGTTCATTTAATACATATAAAAACACCATAAAATTTGGCTCTGGATTGCTTGGCAAACATTTCATGGTTGACGCAAGGTTTAGTAGTATCAGAAGTGATGGATATATAGATCGTGCATCTAGTGATTTAAAATCATTTTATTTTAGCACTGCCTACATCAATAAAAAATCTTCTCTTAGATTGAATATATTTTCAGGTCACGAAAAAACCTATCAAGCATGGTACGGGATTGATGCAGCAACATTGGCAACCAATAGAACATTCAACGCCGCAGGAACAGAAAAAATAGGGGCGCCGTATGACAATCAAACCGACAATTATACACAGACCCATTATCAATTATTTTTTAATCATAGTATCAATGAAAAATGGTCTTTCAATACTGCACTATTTTACACAAAGGGAAAAGGATATTATGAAGAGTATAAAGCCGATCAATCCTTTTCAAAATATGGATTACCTAATATTGTTATTGGCGGCACTACTATAACAACAACCAATTTGGTACGCCAACGCTGGTTAGATAATAATTTCTATGGTCAGATTTTTTCATTTCAATATAAAACCATTAAAGATGAAATTACCATTGGTGGCGGATGGAACAAATACCTAGGAGACCATTTTGGTACACTAGCTTGGATGGAACGTGGTACTATTCCACCCAATTATCGTTATTATTTTTATCCAGCAGACAAATCTGATCTAAATACATATGTAAAATGGCAACATCAATTGGCAGGACATTTAACCGCATTTGCTGATCTACAATTTAGATCTGTTAAACACAATATTTATGGATTTCAAAATAATCAAACACTTAATATCAATAAGCAATTCAATTTTGTGAATCCAAAAATCGGGATCAGTTATAGTAAAAATGGCTGGCATAATTATTTGAGTTTTGCTGTGGCCAATAAGGAACCCAATAGAGATGATTTTGAAGCAGGAATCATTTCCACTCCAAAACATGAAACATTAAATGACTGGGAATTGGGTATAGAAAAAAGAGGAAAGAATTTTACTGCTGGAGCTACTTTCTATTATATGGATTATAAAAATCAATTGGTATTAACTGGTCAAATAAATGATGTGGGTGCCTATACAAGAACCAATATCCCATCTAGTTATAGAATGGGAATTGAATTACAAGCCAGTGCAAAATTAGCTTCATGGTTCAATTTTTCTGGCAACCTTACACTTAGTAAAAATAAAATCAAATCGTTTACAGAGTATATAGACAATTACGATAATGGTTTACAAAACAAAGTGCAGCATCAAAATAAAGACATTGCATTCTCCGCCAATACAATTGGTAGCTTGGCTATGAATTTTATTCCTGTAAAAAATGGAGAAATAAGTGTATTGAATAAATATGTAGGAAAACAATATTTAGACAATACGCAAAACGAAAACAGGATGCTAAAAGCTTTTATGACACAGGATTTGAGAGCAATGTATACTTTGAGAAATAAGGTTCCTAAAGAAATACAATTCATACTGCAGGTAAATAATATATTCAATAAACTGTATGAGCCTAATGGATATACCTTCAGTTATATTGCAGGAGGAACTCAAACTACTGAAAATTATTTTTACCCAATGGCGGGTACGAATTTCTTGTTTGCGATTAATGTGAAATTTTGAGTTAAGAGACAAGAGTTATGAGATGAAAGATATGAGATAAGAGATAAAAGATATGAGATAAAAGATATGAGATAAAAGATACATTATAGATAGGAAGTGTATCTCATAATTCATATCTCTTATCTCATATCTACAATAGGTATCTCATAACTCATATCTCTTATCTCTTAATTCTTTTAAGCTTATTGACCAACTAAGAACACCGCATTCGCAAACAAGAGTTTCCCATTATCCCAGAAGTTTCTGAATAAAGGATCTTCAGATAAATACACTACTGAACCCGCACCAAAATCTTGTACTGCAAATAACATTCCTTCTTTCAATTTAGCTTTTACTTTCACTCCGGCAAAACCTGTTACATAGGCATCTTTTTTAATGGTTCCTACATTCCAGCCATCTTTCATGATTTCATATAAATTATTGTCTTGCTTTAAAGTGTAATAATATTCAGGATACCCAAAACCTAAAGGATGACTATTATCTAAGTCTACTTTATATATTGCTCCAGGAATAGAATTGGTTAAA